>DAIQOU010000270.1:0-6396 GCA_036787725.1 Bacteroidales bacterium | reverse complement strand
CTTCTTTTTCTATTATAAAAACATTCCCGGCTTTTAATTTAATCTTAATTCCTGCCGTAAGTTTTTTAACGATTTTATTTTTCCGGGCCATAATTTTTCCTAACTCAAAATGGGGCTTTCCATCTGTAAAAATTCCATACTTGGAGGCATTTTTTATTTCTCTCAATACTTTGGCCGAGTAGAGCAACGTTTTTGTCGGGATGCAACCTTCATTTAGACAAATTCCTCCGATTGCTTTTTTTTCAAAAATAATAACGCTTAATCCGGCTTTTGCGGCTTTTGCGGCTGCATTATATCCGGCCGGACCTCCTCCTATGATAGCAATGTCGTACTTCATGGTTCTGTAAATTAAAGAGTATTTAAACTAAAGTTAAAATTTCAATTGATAAAGATAATAGGTTTCTTCGATAATAAAAAAAGATTAAAACGGGTACGTTTCATGTTAATATTGAAAACCAATTTTATAATGGAATGTTATTAATAATAATGAGTTAACATCAGATATTAATATTTATTTTAGAGAAGGGGGTTTTTATGTATGACAATTTAGAGCATGCAATGCTTATCGTACGAGGTAATTGTGAAATTTGCAAACAACGGATCGAAAAAGCTGCATTGGCTGTTGAAGGAGTATATGCAGCTACTTGGAACGTGCAAACCGAAAAACTTCATTTAGGATTTGATCCCGACCGGACCGGTTTGGAGATAATTAGTGAAGCTATCGCGAAAGCCGGTCATGAGACAGAATTAAACAGAGTCGATGAGAAAACGTATTCTTTATTACCGGAGTGTTGCAAATATGTCAGAGTATAGATGAGTAAAAAGTAAGTAGTTGGACATCAAACCGTGACATGGTTTTAATATGAACACCAAACATGATTTACCGAAAAACTGTATCCGGTTTGATTGTCCATTTATATTTTACTTATTCAGTCTATTTCGAATCCCTTGTTATTGTCCTTGTAAGTATTTATCCCGGCTCTCCTCCATCCCTATATCTTTTTCTGTACTCTCGGGGAGTAATTCCCATTTCTTTCATGAAAGCTTTGGAAAAATGAAAAGGATCGTAATAATTCAGCCGAAAAGCAATTCCTTTTATTTTTAAATCGGAAAACTGGAGGTAAGAACAGGCTCGTTGAATTTTCAACTGGTTGTAATAAGCAATGGGAGAATAAGAAGTGCGTTGCATAAATAATGCATTTAGATGAGAAACAGAATAACCGACCGAATCGGCAATATCCTGCAAGCTGATTTTATTTTCCAAATTTTCTTTCATGTAAAGAATGCTTTTTTGAATAACATCCATTTCCTTCACACTTTTTATTTCCCTGTACTGAGGAATGTATTTTAAGGAAGCCAGAAAATGTATCAAACAAATGCTGATGTATTCCAGATTTTCGGGATTATATCCCATTTCCAAGTTTTGGTATATCTCTTCGAATAACTGAAACCGATCTGCGTGTCGACTGTTATCGGCATCTCCTACATTGATGTTTTTTTTAAGAATCGAATTAAATATGTTTAAACATTCATTTCCATTAAAATGCATCCAATAAATACTCCATGGATCATGAAGATCGGATCCGTATTTATGGTATTCATTGGGAGGAAGAATGAAAAAATGATTTTCCGATAATATATGACGTTCCCCATCATATTCAATCCAACCTTTTCCTTTTTCGCAATAAATAAATACATATTGACCGGTACCTTTCTCTCTCTCCCGATAATGATACTTGGCATGAGGATAGTAACCTATATGAGTTACATATAAATGTTTTGTTATTTCATTGTTTTCTTGATATGCTCTTATATTATAAGGAGTTACAATAGCTTTTTCTCCTTTAAACCCATCAGCAATAGCCGTTCTCATAATATATTTTATCAATGGATTGCTAAAATAATAATTTTTTACATGTTTTACAAAAATTCTTACATTTTTACGAAGAATAACTTGTCTACTTTTGTCATAAATTATGTTTTATCTCATTAGTGAAAATACATGAAGAACTACAACATTTATTATTTATTTTTTATTGCAATCATTTCTGCATTGGGCGGATTTCTTTTTGGCTACGATTGGGTAGTGATTGGGGGCGCCAAACCATTTTATGAAGTTTTTTTTAATATTACAAATGCTCCTTTCATGCAAGGATGGGTGATGAGCAGCGCTATTTTGGGTTGCCTGGCCGGGGTGATGGTTTCGGGAAGTCTGGCAGATCGGTATGGCAGAAAACCGTTGATGCTTATGGCTTCCGTGATTTTTATTGCATCGGCAATCGGGACGGGAGCAGTCAATGATTTAAATTGGTTTATATTTTATCGATTATTGGGAGGTATCGGCATTGGTATTGCTTCTAATGTAGCACCCATGTACATTGCGGAAGTTTCCCCGGCCGAGATACGGGGACGATTTGTTTCTCTCAATCAATTGACTGTAGTATTGGGGATTCTGCTGGCTCAAATCGTAAATTGGCTGATTGCGGAACCGATTACTTCGGGAGAAAATATATTGGCATCTTGGAACGGACAAACCGGCTGGAGATATATGTTTTGGGCGGAAGCGTTTCCGGCCGGATTATATTTACTGTTTGTATTTTTTATTCCGGAAAGTCCCCGTTGGATGGGAATGCATAATCAATATGACAAAGCCCAAATGGTTTTCAGGCGAATCGGAGGAGAACGATTTTCGAAAGAACAGATGGCTGAATTGCAAGAAAATATTTCTTCCGAAAATAGCTCGGAAAAGAGAAATTACAAACTGTTGTTTCAAGGAAAACTTCCTAAAATATTATTAATAGGCATTGTAATCGCGGTATTTCAACAGTGGTGCGGTATTAATGTAATCTTTAATTATGCTCAAGAAATATTTACTTCTGCCGGATATGACGTTTCCGATATATTGTTCAATATCGTCATTACGGGTATAACAAATGTTGTATTTACTATCGTGGGCATGTTTTTGGTTGATAAGTTAGGTCGTCGGTCTTTAATGCTATTTGGAGCCGGTGGTTTATGTTGTATTTATATCTTCTTGGGAGCATGCTATTATTTTCAAATTACCGGAGTGGCGGTATTGCTATTGGTGGTACTGGCTATTGCCTGCTATGCCATGACATTAGCTCCCATCACCTGGGTTGTAATTTCCGAAATATTCCCGAATAAGGTAAGAGGAATGGCTATGGCTGTTTCTACGTTTGCCTTGTGGACGGGATGTTTTATCCTGACTTATACTTTTCCCCTCTTAAATAGCGGTTTGGGGTCTTATGGAACTTTCTGGCTGTATGGCGGAATTTGTTTATTCGGCTTTTTATTTGTAAAAAAAATGTTGCCGGAAACCAAAGGAAAGACATTGGAACAGATAGAAAAAGAATTGTCGCAATAATTTATTGATAATGGAAAAAATAACGGAGTATTTAATCAGGCCTGCACTGCATGAAAAAGGTGTGGTGAAGGCTTGGGAAGAAGAGATTTTGCTTCCCACGTATGAAACGGGCAGAGAAGAAAAGAATCCGATATTCCTCGAAAAACGAGTATATCAAGGAAGTTCGGGAGTGGTCTATCCTTACCCGGTAATTGAAAAAATATACGATGAGAAAAAGGATAAAGCTTATCAAGCACTGTTCTTAGAGAACGAATTTCTCAAAATCATGATCTTACCGGAACTTGGAGGACGCATCCATATGGCCTATGATAAAATAAAACAACGCCATTTTGTGTATTATAATCAAGTCATTAAACCGGCATTGGTCGGATTGACAGGACCTTGGATTTCGGGCGGAATTGAATTTAATTGGCCTCAGCATCATCGACCAAGTACTTTTATGCCGACCGATTACATTATAGAGGAAAATCCGGATAAAAGTGTTACGGTCTGGTGTAATGAAGTAGAACGTATGTTCCGAACGAAAGGAATGCAAGGATTTACATTGTATCCGGATAAAGCATATTTGGAAATAAAAGTAAAAGTATATAACAGAACGGCTTTCCCTCAGACATTTTTATGGTGGGCCAATCCGGCAGTGGTCGTAAATGAAGGGTATCATTCGGTTTTCCCGCCCGATGTGCATGCGGTGTTTGACCACGGAAAGAGGGATGTTTCCAATTTTCCGATTGCAACCGGAATCTACTATAAACAAGATTATTCCGCAGGAGTCGATATTTCCAAGTATAAGAATATCCCGGTACCCACTTCCTATATGGCGATTCGTTCAAAGTTTGATTTTGTAGGCGGTTATGAAGAAAATATAAAATCCGGACTTCTTCATGTGGCGGATCATCATGTATCTCCCGGAAAGAAACAATGGACGTGGGGATGCGGTGATTTCGGATTGGCTTGGGATCGGAATCTGACCGATGAAGACGGCCCCTATATTGAATTGATGACGGGTGTCTATACGGATAATCAACCGGATTTTACTTGGCTGCAACCGAATGAAGAAAAGACTTGGGTACAGTATTTTATGCCTTATACCGAAGTCGGATATGTAAAAAATGCAACGAAAGATGCCATTGTAAATGTAGAGGTGAAAGACGGCGGGATAGATATATTATTGTATACCACTTCTGTTTTTGATGATTTACAGGTAATTGTGAAAAATAAGGTTACAGATAAAGTATATTTAAATGAAAAAATAAGTGCTTCTCCTGCACAACCTTATATAAAATCAGTATCAACAGAGGACAAGGCTTTACCGGAAGAGGTATTGTTCGAGCTTAAAAAACCAACCGGAGAACTTTTATTGGAATACCGGGCTGATAAACCGGAAATTAAACCGGCACCTGATCCGGCAAAACCCGCTTTGAATCCGAAAGAAATTGCTTCCATGGAGCAATTATTCCTGACCGGATTACATTTGGAACAGTATCGACATGCTACTTATAATCCCACCGATTACTATTTGGAAGCTTTACAACGCGAACCGGGAGATGTAAGATGTAATAACGCCATGGGATTGTGGCTGATTCGTAAAGGGCAATTTTCCAAGGCCGAAAAATATTTACGTAAAGCTATCGAAACGCTGACAGAGCGTAATCCCAATCCGTATGATGGAGAACCTTTTTATAACCTTGGGTGGAGTTTGATTATGCAAGGAAAGAAAGAGGAAGCATATGATGTTTTTTATAAAGCAACCTGGAATGACGCTTGGAAAAGTGCCGGATACTATGAATTGGCCAAAATAGAAACTTCAAACGAAAAATGGAAAAATGCATTGGAATTTATTGAGGTTTCCCTGATAAATAATTGGCATAATCATAAGGCACGTCAATTAAAAGCTTCTATTTTAAGGAAATTAAACAGAAAAGAAGAAGCTTTGCATTTTATTGAAGAATCCCTTTCTATCGATAAATTCAATATGGGATGTCGTTTTGAGAAATATTTGTTAACGAATAATATCAATGACCTGGATGAACTAAAACGCCTGATGAGGAACTCGGTGTATTCTTATATGGAATATTCGTTAGATTATTCCGGAAGCGGAATGTATGATGAAGCGATACAATTGTTATCCTATGTTATTGGAGATGAGAATAATGTTTATCCCATGGTATATTATATGCTGGGTTATTTTTATTCTTCCGGCGGTAATATCGAACAAGCAAAAAACTTTTATATCAAAGCTTCCAAGATGAATCCGGAGCGATGCTTTCCGAATAAAATAGAGGATGTTGTTATTTTGCAACATGCCGGTCGTTTCAATCCGGAAGATGCTCTGGCTCCCTTTTACTTGGGAAATTATTGGTATGCAGCCCGTCAGTATGAAGAGGCAATTGCTTGTTGGGAGAAGTCTAAAGAATTGAATGATAGATTTCCAACCGTATTACGCAATTTGGCATTGGCTTATTACAATAAATTAAACAGAAAAGAAGAAGCTCGGAAGTTATTGGAAAAGGCATTTGCTTTAGATACCGACGATGCCCGTATTTTAATGGAATTGGACCAATTATATAAAAAGATCAATGTTCTTCCCGAAAATCGTTTAGCCTTATTGGAAAAATTTATAGATAAAGTGGAAGAGCGTGATGATTTATCGCTTGAGCGAATCACTTTATATAATCAATTGGGTGAATATAAAAAAGCGAAAGAGTTGATCGATTGCCGGAAATTTCATCCTTGGGAAGGAGGAGAAGGAAAGATTACGAAACAATATACATTGTGTCGTATGGAACTTGCAAAACAAGCCATACTGGATAAAGATTTTGAAAAAGCCGTATCCTTATTGCATGAAACAGATATATATCCTCATAATTTGGGGGAAGGAAAACTGGCTAATGCGGAGGAGAATGATATTGATTATTATAAAGGATTGGCTTATTTGGGACTGGGCGATAAAGAAAATGCAACATTCTTTTTTACAAAAGCAACTTCCGGATCACCCGAACCCCAACAGGCAT
>DAIQOU010000269.1:0-6400 GCA_036787725.1 Bacteroidales bacterium | reverse complement strand
CCCGACGAAGTAATGCCACAAAAAGAACTCCCAACGTTCCGCCGGTGAGTAAAATAAGAGATGCGGTAAGATAAGAACTTATGGAACTGAACTCTTCTCCCGACCAAATACCGGAGATGTAAAAAGCCGGTAAAGTAAATATTGCTCCCGCAGCTACCGATTCACCGATAGAGCCTACTGTACGAGTAAAGTTTTCTTCCAAAATACTGCCTTTGAAAAATTTCAATAAAGCCATCCCGATAACTGCAGCGGGATAGGTGGCCGCAATGGTCATACCTGCTTTCAAACCCAAGTAGGCATTGGCTGCACCCAATACTACCGCCAAGACAAGGCCGATTAGTAACGCTCGTAGTGTAAACTCTTTCATGTTTGTACCGGAAGATACAAAAGGAACAAATTTCTTTTCGTTTTCCATAATGTATGATATAATGTTTGATTAAAAACTATTAAATGCCGATTTTTACGAATGCCGAGCCGATTCGGAATCGTAATGCAAACATACATAAAATCATTGAATTAGGGAATAATATAGGCAATTCAAAGTGATATTCTTGTGCAAAAAAAAGGAGGAGGGATAAATAAATGTTATTTGTATATAAATCGGGTCGATTGGTTTTTGGTTGAATGTTTTCAATTTGTTAAATCTTTTAATCGTTTTTTTTGTTATACCTGAAAACAATTGAAATTAAACATCGGAAGCCTGTATGTGAAAGCGGAACCAAGAAGTACCGGAATGCGGGTTTCGTAACACCTGAGTATAAAAAAGTAAAAAAAATGGATGTATGAAGATTGGATTTGTAGGATTGGGAAAAATGGGCGGCAGAATGGTAGAACGCCTTTTGATTCATGAACATGAAGTAGTGGTATATGATTTGTTTGAGGAAGAAATAAAGAAGGTAACGGAAAAAGGAGCTTTTCCGGCAACCGGATTAAAAGATCTGACAGGACAACTGCCCGGGCGGAAGTTGGTGTGGTTGATGGTACCGGCAGGTCGTCCCGTGGAAGAAAATATTACGGAGTTACTTACGCTTCTTGCTCCGGGAGATATCATTGTCGATGGAGGGAACAGTTACTGGAGAGAATCCGTTAAACGAGCTCAACTGGTGAAGGAAAAAGGTATTTATTATATCGATTGCGGTACCAGCGGAGGTGTATGGGGATTGCAGAACGGATATTGCCTGATGTATGGAGGGGAAAAAGAAGCTTGTGATTTTGCGGAACCGCTATTTGCAAGCTTAGCCCCGGAAAACGGATACTTACGATGTGGAGAATGCGGATCCGGACACATGGTAAAAATGATTCATAACGGAATTGAATACGGTATGATGCAGGCGTATGCCGAAGGATTTGAAATCATGAAAAATTCTCCTTATGAAGTCGATCTGGAAAAAGTATCGCGCGTATGGATGCAGGGATCGGTAGTACGATCCTGGTTGTTGGAATTGATCGGAAATGCATTGGAGGGAAATCAGAATCTGGAAGGCATCAAGGATTATGTTATTGATAGCGGGGAAGGACGTTGGACCGTGCAGACGGCAATTGATTTTAATGTTCCGGCACATGTGATTACCTCTTCTTTGTTTTCTCGTTTTGAGTCTCGTCAGGATTCTTCTTTTGCCATGAAATTGTTGGCCGCTTTACGAAACCAATTCGGAGGGCATGAAGTAAGAAAAGAAGAATAAATCAGTTGTTCGTTATGGAAGGAAAAACAGTGCAGGACCATGTATTGGTCATTTTCGGGGCATCGGGAGATTTAACTTACCGAAAACTGATGCCGGCGTTATTCGATTTATATAAACAGCAGGCTTTACCGGAAAAATTTGTTGTATTGGGAGTGGCTCGATCGGCATTGGATGATAATTCATTCCGTGAAAAAATGAAAGAAGGTATCCGCCGGTTTGCTACAGCAAAAGACGCTTCCGATTCGGAATTTGACGATTTTTGCCTGAAACTTCATTATTTGCAGATTAATACGGATAATGGAGAGGAATATGTTAAATTGAAAGATCGGTTGGAACGAATTGATCGCGAAGAAAACATGCCGGGAAATTATATTTTTTATATGTCTACTCCTCCGGAGCTTTATCCGGTTATTCCTCATTTTTTGGCAGAGCAGGGTTTGAATCGGGAGAAAGAGAATTTCAAGAGGATTATTATTGAAAAACCGTTTGGAACTGATTTGGATTCGGCACGACAGCTGAATAAAGTGTTGGAACGGGATTATGAGGAGGAACAGATTTATCGGATAGATCATTATTTAGGAAAAGAGACAGTTCAGAACTTATTGGTAACCCGTTTTGCAAACGGAATATACGAACCTTTATGGAATCGGAATTTTATTCATCATGTGGAAATTACCGGTGCCGAAAATATCGGGGTTGAAAATCGTGGCGGATATTATGACCGTTCGGGTGCGCTTCGGGATATGGTACAAAATCATTTGTTGCAGGTATTGGCGCTGGTAGCCATGGAGCCTCCGATGTCTATTGATTCCGATGCGATCCGGAATGAGAAATTAAAAGTCTTCCAAGCATTAAGACCCTTTTCGGAAAAAGAATTGCGTCATCATTTAATACGAGGACAATATACAGCGGCTACCGTTACCGGCAACCATTCTCCGGGGTATCGGGAAGAAAAAGGAGTAGCTCCGGATTCACGTACCGAGACATATGTCGCCATGAAAGTATTTATCGATAATTGGCGCTGGGGAGGCATTCCTTTTTATTTGCGTACAGGGAAGAAGCTGCCTACGCGTGTTTCTGAAGTGGTTATCCATTTCAAACCGGCACCTCAACGGTTATTTCCGGCTGAAGAGCGATTGGTTAATGATGATAATCAACTGGTGCTTCGAATTCAACCGGATGAGGGCATTTTATTGAAAACCAAGATGAAAGTTCCCGGTAAAGGTTATCGAACACAAACTGCCAATATGGAGTTTCATTATTCCCGCTTGAAGGATACTTATTTGCCGGAAGCTTATGAACGGCTTTTATTGGATTGCATGACCGGTGATTCTACGTTGTATATACGAGGAGATGCGCTGGAAGAAACCTGGAAATTCATGCAGCCGGTGTTGGATTTTTGGAAAAATAATCCGGAAGCCCCTTTATTCGGATATCCTGCCGGTTCGTGGGGGCCGGAGGGTGCCGATGATTTGATAGAAGGGGAAAACCTTACTTGGAGATATCCTTGTAAGAATTTATCGGATGACGGAATTTATTGTGAATTATGATAAAGGAAGAGATTACGGTTTATTCGGATATAAAGTCGCTTTGCCGGGCATTTACAAATTGGCTCCGGGAACTTCCTTTTCCGACCGTTCGATTGGCTTTATCGGGAGGAAGTACTCCAACCGCTTTGTTTGATTTTTGGTCTGCCGAAGAAGCTCCCGAGTGGAATCGGCAAGAGTTCTTTTGGGGAGATGAACGTTGTGTTCCGCCGGATCATAAGTGGAGTAATTTTGGTGTGACAAAAAAACATTTATTTGATAAGCTCCCCGGTCCGGGATTATTTAAGTGGCATCGAATTTATGGAGAAAACAATCCGGAAGAAGAAGTGATTCGCTATTCGGAATTATTAAATAAGCAACTTCCCCGAAGGAATGGAATTCCCTCTTTTGATGTGATTATGTTGGGATTGGGAGAAGACGGACATACGGCTTCCATTTTTCCGGATCGATTGGATTTATGGGATTCCCCGGCCGATTGTGTAGTGGCTGAACATCCCGAAACAAAACAAAAACGTATCAGTATTACCGGACGTATTATTAATAATGCTTGCCATGTTGCGTTTTTGGTAACGGGAAAATCAAAAGCCGAAAGGGTAAGAGATATCATTACGAATCGAGAACATTTCCGGAATATTTATCCCGGAGCAAAAGTCGAACCGCGTAACGGCACTCTCCGTTGGTTTTTGGATAAAGAAGCTGCTGCATTATTATAAGAAATAGTTGCGGGCTCGACTTTCTTGTTCGTATCTTATTCAATATAAACTCTATAAAATATTCTTATTTTATTATTCCGTGAGTTCTCTTTTTCTCTCCGGTTTTCTCATCAAGGCGAGAAAAGTTTCTCATCAAGGTGAGAAAAAATTCTCATCAAGATGAGAACGAAATATTATCAAGTAAGAGAAACATACTAATATGGGATAAAGATTTTATATGAGTTCAAAGGAAATGAGGGATTTGTTTTATCATTCGCGTTAAAAAGGTCAAGATATCTCATCCCGGAGATCTTGACCTTTTTGTTTATTCAAATCTATCATTCAAAAAAAGTCCATGTATTTCTTATTTGGTTCTGAATGCGGCGAGTTTATTTTACTTGCTTTCCCGATGTCAGGGTTTTAATGTCACATATACAAAGTCAGTAAATGAATATCCCCTGAAGGTGACGGTAAGTTCAATCTTTGTTTTTTTATTAAGCGGAATATTTTTAGCTGACAATTCGCATGTTCTTTCGTGTCCTCCCACGGACCACCGGTAAGAATCGTAGTTCATGCCTGCATCCAAGACCAATTTATCGGACTTTACTTCTATATTTTTCTCCGGAAAACAATTCCCCAGTTCCGGGCCGAAATAAAAGCCGGGTTGAGTCGGTTGATTGTAAGCTACATTTTGAGTGGCCATACTGATCCGGTAAACCGGTTCTTCGGCAAAGGAGTGAAACCGGTAATCTGTTTTATGATCCGAGACGTAGATTCGTAAAGATTTGTTGTCCGGAGTTCGGAATATGACTTCCTCTCGCCAGTCTCCGATAATATCGCCTTGGAAACAAGGATTGGATTTGGTTCCGTTGTTCCAAACACAACCTTCCGCCCGAAAGATTTCATCTGTGGTCCCCGTTTTCGGGTTGTATTTTGTAATTTCGGTTTTATTCAATAATTCCCGCAACAGATCTCCCGTCCACCAACAAGCCATATTTATGGAAATACCTTTTAAAGAAGGGTTTATACATTCTCCTTTTACATTATAGATTCCGGAAGAAGAAATAGACCACATTTCCACTCCGGGATGATTCGGATCGATATCCGCCGCCATACACCGTCCTACATCGTCGGGAGCCGGGATTTGAAATAATATTTCACCGGTAGCTGCATCTCTGTAAGTAGAGCCGTCTTTTTTATTCTCATGGCAGTCCCACACCTGTAATCCGGGCCTTTTCGGATCAAAAACGGTTAAATGCATGGCATCTCCGTGCCCCAGTCCTGTAGAATATAACCCTTTCCCATTATGATCGATTGCACAAGATCCGTAGATAATCTCGTCACAACCATCGCTGTCTACATCGCCTATGCGGAGGTTATGATTGCCTTGTCCTGCATATTTTTCGTTTCCCGGGGTATCGGAATCAAAGACCCACCGATTGGTCAGCTTTCCGTTTCTCCAATCATAAGCCGCCAGTACGGTACGGGTATAATATCCTCTGCACATGACCACACTCGGATATTCTCCATCCAAATAAGCAACGGCAGCCAGAAAACGATCTACTCGATTTCCTCTTTCATCTCCCCATACTTTCTTTTGATCATTTCCCCTCGGAGGAATGTATTCAATTGTTTCCAGTGCTTTTCCTGTTTCTCCTTCAAAAACAGTAAGGTATTCCGGACCCGATAAAATAAATCCGTCGGCATTTCTGAAATCGGCTTTAGCATCACCAACTACTTTTCCGGTCCCGTCTACGGTTGCATCTGCCGTTTTCATGACGATCTCGGCTTTTCCGTCGGCATCCAGATCGTAGACCATGAATTGAGTATAGTGAGCTCCCGCCCGGATGTTCCGTCCCAAATCGATTCTCCATAGCTTGGTGCCATTCAGCTTATAACAATCGATATATACATTTCCTGTATACCCTCGATGAGAATTATCATGTGCATTGGAAGGATCCCACTTCAGAATGATTTCATACTCTCCGTCTCCATCCACGTCGCCTATGCTTGCATCATTGGCAGAATAGGTATAGGATTGTCCGGTCGGCGTTGTTCCTCCCGGAGGAATATCGAGGGGAATTTGAATGTATCCGAAGCACGTGTCCCCGGGTAACACATACGAATTTCGGGATTCGTATGTTTCTCTTCCGTCGATGATTTTTTTGACTTTGTAAGTCACCGGTTCATCCGAAGAAAAAGTATCTTCATAATAAGTGGATTTCATCAAAGGAGCTTTGTTTATTTTTATTCCGTTACGATATATATTGAAGGCAACATTTTCCGGATCGGAAGAAAGATAGCGCCAACTTATAACGTTTACTTTCGGATTTTTCCGGATAACTGCAACTCCTCTGTTATGTCTTTCCCGTTTTAATATGGAATAATCGTAAGCCGTCTGAGCTGCGGTTTTAACAGCTAAACTTCCTGAAAAAAGGAAGAAGAGAATGATAATATAATTTTTCATACATATATAATT
>DAIQOU010000774.1:0-1834 GCA_036787725.1 Bacteroidales bacterium | reverse complement strand
AAAGTTAATAATTTAGATTTAAGAATCTCTTGCTATGTAATTTGTTTTTAAGGTTATCCTTTTACAATTTCTTGTTTGTCTTTATCCCAATACATGGTACGTCCTTCCAGATACGCTCGGGTTCCCATATGTGCGGCAATTGCTTCTTCAAATGCTTCTTTTATTCCGCAAGAAGGTTTCAAGTCTTTATTCCGGATGCATTCCAACCATTCTCTGATATGCAGAAAGGTAGTATCGTAGCGCTTTCCTCCCAGATAAGAATACAATAATCCTCGTTGTGCAAAATAAAGCTCTGTAGCAGAAGTAAACGCATCGGTATTTTCTTTGCCGGGAACATACGTGTAAAAAGGAATGTCCGGTTTAATTATTCCTTTCTCTATTTTATCTTTATACTGAGTGGAGGCAGAGTCTATTTTGACTGTTAATGTATCTCCTACTTCCAGAGAGGCATCATGTCCCATGATCACTTTTCCTCGATTGCGGTTGCTGGCCAAAGTGGCACTGTAAAGCATGGAAAGATTTTTATCGGGGAATTCGAAGACGGTTTGCAGCACATCCGGAACGGTTCTGCCGTCTTTGAAAAAATAAACTCCACCCGATGAAGAGGCGGAATGGGGGATACCCACACCTAAGATCTGATTAACGGCATCATATTCATGTGTCAACAGATCACCGCTTAATCCTGTACTGTAATCCCACCAGCATCTCCATCGAAAAAAACGTTCCAAACTGAAATGAGATCGTTCTTCCGGTCCTACATATTTCATTAATCCGTTGGAACTCATATAATCCGTATATTCTTTGATTCGTTCCGGTTCTCCTTCAAATTGTTTCCAATCAATGGTGCCGGGATTAGCTGTTTCATGGATCGGGTAAACCCAAGCTCCATTGGGATCATTTCGATTGGTGCAAACTTCAATAAGAGAAACGGCACCCAAATATCCCTTGTCAATTATTTCTTTCGCTTTGTTATAGCTGTCTACTTGACGGCCTTGATGACCTAATTGAAATACTTTTCCGCTTTCCATTACGGCGTTCCTTACTGCATACGTTTCGGGAACGGTCCATGTTAACGGTTTTTCAACGTATACATGCTTCCCGGCCTTCATAGCATCAATGGTCATGGTTCCGTGCCAATGGTCGGGAGTCGCAATAATAACCGCATCAATATCTGTTGCAGCCAATAACTCTTTATAATGTCTGTAACGCTTAGGAAGAGGTCCGTAATTGCCGTTAAGTCCTTCTTTATTAATATTGGAGCCGGCGGCTACTGCTTCTTCTGCATAGGTGTCAAAAATATCACATACACCGTTTATTACTACATTCAGATTTTCTTGTTCCAAAAAATCTTTATAACGGGTATCTTTTTTGTTTTGTTTGGCTGCTTGTTTTAAATCTTCAATTTGTTGAGGAATAGCAAATCCGCAAGCTTTCAACAGTTGTTTGCCTCGGATGCCGAATCCGATAATTCCCAATCTTATTAACTCTCCCGAGGGTTGAGTACTTACTGCGGAAGGAGTATTATCCAGTTTAAAAACGTCATTTACATTTTGATTTAAGTACTTATCAAACTGTTTCTTTTTATATAATCCGTATGCCATAGCTCCCAAAACAGGAGTGGTTGCCAATGCTTTCAGTATATCTCTTCTGCTTTGGGATGCAGGAGTGCCATTCTTTTCTCCGGGTGTTGTGTCTTCTTGTATCATAATGTTTTAAATACTCTTTGTCTGTTTGAAGCACTTGCAAAAAATGAATCTGTCCAGTCCGATTATATAAGAAGTCGGAAAATAAATCAAAACCAAGCAACAAACGACCTCAATAATAAGAGAGATAA
>DAIQOU010000773.1:0-1836 GCA_036787725.1 Bacteroidales bacterium | reverse complement strand
TAGATTTGCAAAAAAATTAAATAAACCAAGATTATTATTAACATTAATACCTTAAACAATGTATGCCCATAAAAGTTTTTTAATGTTGGGTCCCGATACGGGAACAGATATTATGAGTTTAATCAAAGGAGGTTACGAAATACAGGAATGTACATTCTCGTTTCAACAAGGAATCGACCGGAAAGGAAAAGCAACCACCCGGGTATACGGCGGAACCTTCAAAGTAACCTTACCGCAATTGCCGCCGCCGGACATAACGGAATGGGCAGTGAAGTCCCGGAAATACAGAGACGGAATAATCGTCATGGTAGATGAAGAAAACCTGCCGGCAGAAAAAATCCTGTTCAGTAATGCTTTCTGCGTACACTTTGAAATGAACTATACTCAAACCGGGAAAAGCTATGTTTCGACCAAACTCGTCATACAGGCAGAAAAAATCACCGTAGCCGACGATGTCTATTTCAACAACGAATGGTCTCATTAAACATTAAAAAAATAAAATCGTATGAATAATTTATTGCCATTGGCCCATCTGGAAGTCAAATTTATTTTAGACGGAAAAACCTACGAAGCAGAAACTTTTAAAATCAGCTTCGATCAACCCAAAGATTTCAAAGGACAACCGCAACATGAAGTAACGGGCGGCCAATTTATGATAGGACTTACTCAAATTGCAGACAAAGGATTGTATGTATGGGCAAGGACTCCGACCATGACAAAAAGCGGAGAAATCCTGTTTCAAACCGACTTGGGCATGACAGTCTACCGGATCGAATTCAACAATGCCTACTGCATTACCCTCACGCGGGATATCGATGCTTCCGTCGGCACTAAAACCCTCTTAATGATTGCTCCCGAGCAACTTTTTCTGAACGGTATCGAACATTATAATTTCTGGTCCTGATGAACGACGACGAAAGAGAAGAAGGCGGAAATGCGGTTCCCCGGTATTATTACGATGCGCTTGTGGAGATGGGACATGACAATGTTTGTGCGGGTATTGCCGTAGAAGGATTGGGTTACATTATTCCGGAAATTGTAGTGACTCCCCAATCTGTCACTGCCGACCTGACTTTTTACGATTTGAATGTAAACAATATAGCTGTAGCTGAAACGTCACCTCGATTTGTCTATCTACTCATTTTCGAACGCCGATATCCGTCGGTATACCACCATCACAAAGTGGCCATCGAGCAACGAGGAAAACCAACTTTTCTTACGATAGATCTTGATCGTGAAAATGCAAAAATAAGAAGAAATCAAGCTACGGGAAGGTATCCTTCTCCAATGGATGGCTACGATAAAGACGAATATCCTTACGCCATGACTATGCAAGGAGGAACAGGGGCTTCGGTGATGTACGTGCCCCGACATGAAAATCGAAGCCACGGAAACTATATCGGGACCATACGACGCGCTTACAACATGCAAACAGGAGATATTTTTGATGTAAGATTGGTTAAAGATGAGTTGAAAGAAAATCCGGCTCCACTACCCGAACCGGTTCTAAGAAATTTGCCGGAACAACTCCCGCCGCTAATGCCGGTTTTCGCGCCCTTAGAGAGAGAAACCTCCCCGATTCCGCTTCCCGACATTCCGAGAGAAACAGCCCGGGATGCTCTTCAAGTGGGAGGAACGGTCGCTTTTATGGCAGTCTTGTTCAAAATACTGGACCGAATGATTTCCCGAACCGTTTATCCCATATTCCTGACTCCGATAGACCCGGCTTTTCATCAAAGTGTCGAACCGGAATATACGGAAAAATTGTATTAAATCTACTAACGTTTTTTATATTTGCAATATCATTAAAATTTTTTATATGATACAAGATCTCTT
>DAIQOU010000268.1:0-6418 GCA_036787725.1 Bacteroidales bacterium | reverse complement strand
CGCACCCTATTAAGGGCCACAAATATATTAATTTTTTAATCAAAACTAAATTGAACTATGAAGAATTTTATTTTTTTTCTGTTTCTGCATTTATACGCTTATTCGTATGCCCAATTTTCCGAGAACCATTTTTCTTCTTACAATTGGTCGGGCGACCTTCAAAAATTCCGTATTGAAACATCCGGACGCATACAACTCGATGCCGATAAAGATGCATCTCCCGCCCAACTGGTTACTCCTTCCGATCGAGTATTAAATACCTTGTGGGAATGTTATGTAAAAATGGAATTTAATCCCACTTCTTCCAATTATGCAAAAATCTACCTATGCAGCAGCACATCTACTCCTTCTGAAGAAACAGACGGGCTTTTTATTCGAGTAGGATATTCCAAAAAAAATATTTGTTTATTATCTCAGTCCGGGAAAAAGGCTACGACTTTAATCTCCGGAACCGAAAAAAGGCTGGATTCTCCCTCGGTAGGGCTATTCCTGCGAATGGAATTGGATGGGTATGGAAATTTTAATCTTTATTCCCGTTTGGAAAATGAAGAAGAATACAGGTTGGAAGGCAATTGTATCCTTACCAATTTACCCGCAAGCCGGTTTTTCGGAATTGTATGTATTTTCTCTGCTACCCGAAAAAATCATTTTACAGTTGACGGTATCCGTATTGAAACTCTTCATAAAGATGAAGAGCCGGATCCCGGACCTACCGGAACTTCTCCCATAGAGATCGTCCAAGACATCTCGACGGGATCTTACCGGATTAATTACCAATTTGACACAGGAAACAATTATTGTCGAATGATTATTTTCGACATTTCGGGAAGGCAAGTAGATTTTCCTTACAATAAGGAAGCATTAGGCTCGGAAGGAACATTATTTTGGCACGGGAAAAATAAATCGGGAGCTACACTTCGTCCGGGTATTTATATACTGTATATGGAAATATATACTGTCGAAGGAGTTCTTTTCCACTATAAACTGCCTATAACAGTACGATAATTTCCTCTCCGGTAAAAATATAAAAGGAGCCGCCTTTTTATTACTTTTGGCCGGCTCCTTCTTTCAATCATTAATCACGAGAACAACATTTGTTGTAAAATAAACACTCCGCAACCGGCAAAATAACCAACCAACGCCAGCCAGGAGATTCGTTTCAGATACCAAATAAAATCTATCTTTTCCATTCCCATTACGGCAACCCCGGCAGCAGAACCGATGATAAGAATACTTCCTCCCGTTCCGGCAGCATATGCCAAAAATTCCCAAAAATAATGATCCATGGGAAACGAATACATACCCATAGCTCCCGCCACCAACGGGACATTGTCGACAATAGAAGATAATACTCCGATTATCATGGTAATCAAATAATATTTTCCGGGCTCTTCCATTGGTATTTGGTCCAATGCACCGGAAAGAGTGCTCAATTGTCCGAAAGTTTGTAAAGCAGCCACAGCCATTAAAATACCCAAGAAAAACAGAATACTGGGAGTATCTACTTTTTGCAATATGGCAGTTACGGAAAGACAACATTTATCATGTTCGGAGCGTTTAATGTTAAGCAATTCGGTAAGTATCCACAATACTCCCAAACCACCCAGCATACCTAAATAAGGAGGCAAATGAGTAACGGTTTTAAAAACGGGGACAAACAGCAAGGCTCCCACCCCTACAAAAAAGATCAATCTCTTTTGCCAATCCGGTATTTCAATATGTTCCGACATACAGGTATCCGGTTCCGGTTTTTCCACATTCCCTTTCAGGGTAAAAGATAAAATGAATAAAGGAACCAAAATTGAAATCAAACTGGGTATAAATGTTTTCAAAATAATATTTCCGGCACTGATATTTCCGGCAATCCATAACATAATGGTGGTTACGTCTCCGATAGGTGACCAAGCTCCCCCCGCATTGGCTGCCAAAATTACCATTCCGGCATAAAACCAACGATCGTTTTTATTGGCAATAAGTTTTCTCAACAACGCAATCATCACAATAGAAGTGGTGAGGTTATCCAATACGGCAGACATAAAGAATGTCAATAAGCCTATAATCCAAAGAAGACTCGATTTTTTAGTCGTTGTAATTCGATTCGTAATCAGTCGAAACCCTTGGTGAGTATCTACCAATTCCACAATCGTCATAGCCCCCAATAGGAAAAATAAAATTTCGGCGGTCTCTCCCAAATGTTCCAACAAGGGACCATGAGTTAACCATGAAACAAAATTAACATCCGGATTAGAAGATTGAAAATTCAAAAAATCGGGAAAAACAACCATGGAGGAAGGATCTCCCATCACCAGGAGAACCCACATAATCGTTCCCAACAATAATGCGGAAGCCGACTTATTAATACGAAGCGGATGTTCTAAGGCAATACAAGCATAGCCCAGAACGAATACAACGATCATTGCATAAAACATAGGACAATCAAGATTTAAATTATTTTTTATTGATGTTCGGGTCTCAGTAAATCATTCACCGTTTTAACCGGATTGAATGTTTCGATCGGAACTTCCACAAAAACGGTATTCCAATCGGACATTGCTCCATTCCATAATCCGGGAAGTTCCAAGGCCTTCAGACTTTTGCCGTTTTTGGATTTTTCCGATATAAATCCGGTATTTCTATCTACATAATCCAACAGATTATATTTTTCTCCTTTATAATTTTTCAAAGAGCAGACTAAATCTACCGGATTAAAATGAGTCCCTTGCTCAAAAAGTTTTTTCTTTTCCGGATCTTTCAAATCGATTTGAGAACTCTCGAGAATCTGCGGGGAATAGGTACCATCCGGATTCACGGTCAAGAAAGGACCTCCTCCCGGCTCTCCCTGATTTTTAACCATTCCGCAAACGCGGATAGGACGGTCCAACTTCGATTTAATATATAAAACAAGTTCTGCATCTTCCAACATTTTGGTTTCCGGATTTTTAATGCACAAGTCGTTTTGAAGAAAATAAAGCATTTCCATCAGTTCCTCCCGACTATATTTTCCGCTATCGATCCGTTGCAGGTAATAAAAAACTTTCTGTTGAATATTCACCAATACTCCGGCAATCAATTTCTTATAAAGAACCGTAGCCTCTTTAAATGAATCCGGAACCACATTATCGATATTTTTAATAAATACCACATCCGCATCCATTTCGTTCAGATTTTCTATTAATGCTCCATGTCCTCCCGGACGAAAAAGCAACGTATGATCTTTTTCCCGAAAAGGCAAATTATTGAGGTCTACGGCAATCGTATCCGTAGAAGGTTTTTGTTCGCTGAATTGAATTGAATACCGAACATCAAATCGCTCTTCATAGAAAGACACCTTCAATTTCACCAATGACTCGAATAATTCACGATGTTCCGGAGAAACCGTAAAATGAAGTTTTACTGCTTTTGATGAATTGCAAGCATACAATGCCCCTTCCACCAAATGTTCTTCCATAGCCGTACGAGGTCCTTCCGGATAAGAATGGAACAATAACAACCCTTTCGGAAGTTGGCCGTAATTAAGTCCCGGCGAATACAATAAACATCGAACCACCGCTTTATATTGTTTATCCTCCACCAATTGAGAAATGTTTTTTCCATGCGTTCTCACACATTCTTTATTCAATTGATCAAAGAAAGCAAAACGTTGAATTCCTTCAAAAAAAGACTTTTCAAAAGAAGTAGAAGGTATTTCATAAGGAGCATCCGAAAAAGCGAATAAATCTTTGAACATGCGACTGGCTGCGCCCGAAGCCGGAACAAATTTCAGGATATCCTTATTATCCTTCAAATAAGCATTCCAATCGTCCAAATACTTAGCTTGCTCTTCTTCCGAAACAGCCATTATTCCTTTTTCAACGGAACCGGAAGCTACAATCTTTAAAAACGGAAACCCTTTCTTAAAAGAATTCAATTGTTCTTCTATTTGAACAGGGTCAATTCCTTTGTATTTTAATAAATCCAGATCAGAAGGTGTTAACATGATAATTGCTATTTAAAAACTGATATTTACCGCAAAATTAGTTTAAATGCTCGGAAAGGTCTCATCATTTTTATTAATTTTATCGCATATTTCAGAGAAGAACGTAAAAAATAAAATGGAGACTTTGTTTTTAGAGGAAGAAAAAAAAGAATTTTTGACCGCTTATCGATCCCTGCTGCATAATCTAAAAGATGCCATCACTCCGACCGACTTGACATCCATAAAACAAGATATCACGACAGCCATCCAAGCCGGCTCTTTCGGCAGAGATAATTATCAAGCAAATACCTTGTTTCGTGCCGTACAAACTGCATTAATCGTTGCCGAAGAAATCGGATTAAAAAGAGCTTCCGTTATCGGGGTTCTTCTTTATCGTCCGGTCATGGAAAATAAAATTAACATCCGAGACATCACAAAAACATACGGTTCCGATGTATCCGGCATTATTCACGGTTTAATCCGCACCCAAGAATTATACAGTAAAAGTGCGGCTATCGAAACCGAGAATTTCCGGAAATTATTGTTGTCTTTTGCCGAAGACGTACGAGTCATTTTAATTATGATTGCCGACCGCTTATTCCTGATGCGAAGTGCGAAAAACATCTCGGATGAATCTTATCGTTTACGTTTGTCTGCCGAGTCTTCTTATTTATATGCGCCTTTAGCTCACCGGTTGGGTCTGTATAAAATAAAATCCGAATTAGAAGATCTTTCCCTCAAATATCAGGACCGGGAGATGTATGATTTCATTGCACGGAAATTGAATGAAACCAAACGTTCGAGAGACAAGTATATTGCCGAATTCATAGCTCCGGTGGAAAAAAAGCTTTCGGAAGCAGGATTAAAATTTGACATTAAAGGCCGTACAAAATCCATTCACTCCATCCGAAATAAATTATTAAAACAAAAAATCGAATTTGAATCCATTTACGATCTGTTTGCCATCCGGGTAATTTTGGATACCGGGCCGGAAAAAGAAAAAGCAGAATGTTGGCAAGTATATTCCATTATTACGGATATGTACCAACCAAATCCGAAACGAATGAAAGATTGGCTCTCCATCCCCAAAAGTAACGGATACGAATCCCTGCATACAACCGTAATGGGTCCTCAAGGGCGTTGGGTAGAAGTTCAGATACGGACCAAACGAATGGATGAAGTAGCCGAGCGCGGATTGGCCGCCCATTGGAAATACAAAGGTATCAAAGGAGAAAGCGGACTGGATGAGTGGCTCAACAATGTCCGAGCAGTATTGGAAAGCAAAGATTCCACTCCTTCCGATTTAATCCGGGATTTCAAAATGGATCTGTATGACGAAGAAATATTCGTGTTCACTCCTGCCGGCGATTTACTTAAACTGCCCCATAATGCAACGGTGCTGGATTTTGCATTCTCCATCCATTCCAAGCTGGGTTCCAAATGCGTATCGGGAAAAATTAACGAAAAAAACGTCTCGATTAAACACCGTTTAAAAAACGGTGATCAAGTGGAAATACTCACTTCTCCCAACCAATCTCCCAAGCAGGATTGGCTTTCTTTTGTCGTGACTTCCAAAGCACGAGTTAAAATAAAACAATCACTCAAGGAGCAGGCTGCCAAACAAATAGAAATGGCAAAAGAAATGCTCCAACGCCGCTTTAAAAATAAAAAGGTAGAAGAAGAAGAAGCCGTATTGATGCGATTAATCAAAAAAATGGGTTATAAAACCATTACCGAATTTTATGTCGATATTGCAAACGAGCGGCTGGATATAAATAGCATTATTGAACAATATACACAACTGAAAGAATCGGAAACTGCCGACCATGTAGAAACAAGAAGTGCAGAAGGCTTTCAAGCCATTTCTTCCACTCCTGAAATTACCGGTAAAGAGGATGTACTTATTATCGATCAAAATTTATCCGGGATAGATTATAAACTGGCCAAATGCTGTAATCCGATTTATGGAGATGAGGTTTTTGGATTTGTTTCTTCTCAAGGGATCAAAATCCATCGAAAAAATTGTCCGAACGCTCCTCAAATGTTCAACCGATACGGCTATCGAATTATCAGTGCTCGTTGGTCGGGGAAATCAGGCGTCAACTATCCCGTAACTTTACGAGTAATCGGCCACGACGATATCGGCATTGTAACCAACATTACCTCCATTATATCCAAGGAAACAAGTATGACCCTACGGTCCATTAATGTAGATTCGGTAGACGGCTTGTTTCAAGGCAACATTACCGTAATGTTAAACAATACATCCGTAATGGACGGATTAATAAAAAAAATTAAAGGAATTAAAGGAGTAAAACAAGTTACCCGAGTCCTTTAACAAATGATTAAAAAAGAAAGTAAAAAACGGATTATGAGAGTTTTGGAATTTAGTGAGCAAATAAACAAATCTCATCCTTAAATGTTATTAAAAAACAAGATGTATCCGGAGAAACATTGTATAAA
>DAIQOU010000267.1:0-6420 GCA_036787725.1 Bacteroidales bacterium | reverse complement strand
TCCTTCATAAGGCAACAAACTTACTAATTTCCGACCCTTTAGTGATTCGGAACACGACAAAAAAGCAAGCGTTTTCTCTTTGTCTAAATAAAATATTCCTTCCGAAGTTCCGATGTATAAAACGCCGTCAATGGAAGCCGAGCAATCTATTTTAACCTTTACGGGCAGGGTGATGATATTCTTTTCCGTCCGATGATACATATGAATATAATATTCACTCAAAAAGCAGATATAATTTTCGTGAGCCATTATATTCCACACTTCACCGTCCCAATTATTTATTCTTTCCGACAAAGACCGGTAAACAAGTAATCCGGTATAATCCGGAGCGAAATAACCGAATTCGGTACTTCCTCCTACATATATAACATCATCAATGATTTTCAGGGATCGTACTATATTGTTCGGCACATTATATATTTCCCAATTTATTCCGTCAAACTCCAACAATCCTCTTGAATTGGCACAATAAATCCATCCTTTTCCGGATTGATCTATCATCCAATTTTGGAATCCGGCTTTGTATTGATTACGCTCGTAATTTATAATCTTTCGTTGCCAAAGAGGGGATGAGAAGGCCCATAAAGGGGATAAAACGGCAAATAGAAGGAAATATATAGTGTTTTTCATAATTGTATAGCCTTGAAAAATCCAAATATACAATTTTCCTTTCAATTTCTCCCAACAAACCATTTATACATCTAATAATCAAATGATTAAAATTAGCTTGTAGTAGTGTTGTAGTAATAAATAATCGAATAAGTTGAGTTTTTGATGTATTAAAATTCTTTAGAATTAAGAAGAAGCCTCCTATGTTTGCATCGGAATAATCACAAAGATTCCGAATTATTAATATTAATCTTAAATTTAATAAACATGAAGAAAAAATCCTTTTGTTGGAAAATGTTGCTTATCATCTTTTCTTTTTCCTTCTTTTCTTCACTTGACGTTTTCGGCCAGGTAACCGAAGTCAAAGGAGTTGTAACCGATGCAACGACAGGAGAAACCTTAATAGGAGTATCCATTACTCAAAAAGGGTCTGCGAACGGAACTATCACCGATTTAGACGGTCAATATTCCATCCGGGTGCCGGCCGGGGAGGTCTTGGTATTTTCTTATGTAGGTTTTGATCCCCAAGAACATTCGGTGACAGAAAGCACACTGGACGTATTGATGAGACCTTCGCAGCAATTACTGGATGAAGTGGTGGTTGTGGGCTATGGTGTACAAAAGAAAAGTGTCGTCACTGCCGCCATCAGTAAAGTGTCGGCTGATGAGTTGAATGCAGCCAAACCTTCCCGGGTGGAAGATGCGCTGAAGGGTAAAGTTTCCGGGGTGCAGATTACACAAAGTTCCGGTCAACCGGGCGCCGAATCCAAAGTGCGTATTCGCGGTATCGGTACCGTAAATAACAGCGATCCGCTCTATATCGTCGACGGAATGCCGGTCGACGGAGGCATCAGTTATCTCAATCCGGTAGATATAGAGTCGGTAGAAATACTGAAAGATGCCGCTTCGGCTGCCATATATGGAGCAAGAGCTGCCAACGGTGTAATTTTGGTCACTACCAAAAACGGAATGAAAGGTAAAACAAGCATCAGCTATGATTTCAGTTACGGATGGCAAAATCCCTGGAAGAAAAAAGCGGTACTGAATGCTAAAGAATATATGGTAATTATGAATGAAGCCGAGATCAACGACGGAAATGCTCCGAGATATACAAACAGCCAAATTGCTTCGGCAGGCAAAGGTACCGATTGGCAGGAAGAAACATTTAATTACGATGCTCCAATCCAAAACCATCAGGTCAGCATCAACGGGGGAAATGAAAAGATGCAATACTTCTTATCACTGGGATATTTTGATCAGGAAGGTATTGTCGGCGGAAATTACGGAAAATCCAATTACAACCGGTGGAGTATCCGTTCCAATACCACCTATACGGCATTCGAAACGGAGGAACGTTCTTTTCTCAATAAGATACGAATAAATATGAACATGGCCTATGCCAGAGGGAAGTCGACAAGTATAGATGCCAATTCGGAATACGGATCGGTGTTGGGAAGTGCGTTGGCATTTAATCCTACGGTTCCGGTTTATGCCGATGAGAATACGGCGGCAGCCATTTTGGAAGAATATCCCTATGCTGTAAAAGACAAAAACGGAAATGTATTTTCCATTCCTCCGGCAGGATTTCAAGAAATCGCCAATCCGGTAGCCATGTTGAATCAACCGCGATCGGAAAAGTTAAATGAAGATAAATTTGTGGGTACGGCTTGGGCGGAAATAGATATCCTTCCCGTTCTCAAATTTAAAAGCAGCTACGGTTTCGATTTGGCTTTCTGGGGAAAAGACGGTTACGAATTTCCCTATTTCCTGGCCGCTCAGGGAAAAGACATCAAACGAAGTTCTGTTTGGAGCGAAATGAACCGGGGATATAAATGGCAGATTGAAAATGTATTGACTTATACCCAAACATTCGAAGAAAAACATAATATAAACATTGTTCTCGGACAATCGGCTCAAAAATACAAACGTCGTCAGTTGGGGGGAAGCGACTATGACTTGTTGGAAATGCTTCCGGGAAAAGCAAATATCAATTCCGCTACGGCCGACCGTGATGAAGAGCGGGTGTTTGGGGGCACCGACGGAACAAATTTCAATTCATTGGCTTCCTATTTCGGCCGTATCGATTATAACTACGATGAAAGATACATGCTGCAAATGACGGTGCGTCAAGACGGTTCTTCCCGTTTCGGAGCAAACCATAAATGGGCTACATTTCCTGCCGTATCGGTCGGCTGGAATATATTGAACGAGTCGTATATGAAAAACATCCCGGATTGGTTCAATGCTTTTAAAGTAAGATTCAGTTGGGGTAAAAACGGGAATGAAAACATTGGTAATTTCCGCTATACCTCCTTGATGGACGGAGGACAAAACTATTATTTCGGCGGTGGCTACAGCATAGCTTCCGGGGGTAAAAACGGGACCATGCAATACGGAACTTCTCCGGCTGCCATTCCCAATCCGTATGTAAAATGGGAAGAATCGGAACAGACCGATATCGGATTTGATGCCCGTTTCTTGAGAGGGGCTTTAAGCCTGGGATTCGATTATTTTAAGAAAAAAACCAACGGCATGTTAATGGACCAACCCATTCCCGATTATGTGGGACAGGGAGCCCCCATAGCCAATGCCGGCGATATGGAGAACTCCGGTATCGAGTTGGAATTGGGATGGAGACAAGAAATAGGCGATTTCGGTTATCGGGTATCTGCCAATGCTTCTTATATGAAAAATAAATTGATAAAATTAGGCAATGCCAATGGGGAAGCCATCTACGAAAGTGCCGGCGCTTCCGGACTCGGAAGCTTTATTAAGGGTAAGAACGGAGAAGTATGGCCCTATTTTTACGGATATAAAACAGCCGGCATATTTCAAAATGAAGAAGAAATAAATGCCCATGTAAACAGTAAGGGCGAATTACTTCAACCAAAAGCAGTTCCCGGAGACGTTCGGTTTACAGACTATAATAATGACGGTTCTATTGATGATAACGACAAAACAAAAATCGGAAAAGGAATGCCCGACTGGACATTCGGATTCACTCTCGGTGCGGAATGGAAAGGATTCGACCTGAACCTCTTCTTTCAGGGAACAGCCGGAAACGACGTGTTTGATTTCTCCCAGCGAGGCGATATTCCTGCCATGAACCGTCCTTCGTGGATATTGGATCGCTGGCATGGTGAAGGAACTTCCAATAAAATACCCCGTATGACGGCTTCCAATCCGAACGAAAATTGGAAATCATCCGACCTGTATGTAAAAAACGGTTCCTATTTACGACTCAAAACAGCTCAACTGGGATATACCCTGCCGAGCAAAATAACAAAGAAAGCTTCTGTACAAAACCTGAGGGTGTATGTATCTGCCGAAAACCTGTTCACTTTTACGGGATATGACGGATTCGACCCCGAAGTGGCAACAGGAGACTACAATAGAATCGGTGTCGATCGCGGCATCTATCCTCAATCCAGGACGGTTTCGTTGGGTGCAAATATTACTTTCTAATCTTCAAATTACAATATAATCATGAAAAAATACAGCTGTTTATTATTATCGATTGTTTTTGCCGGAACGCTTTTCATTTCTTCCTGCGGGGATGATTTTCTTACCGCTTCACCCACTGAAAAACAAGAAGCGGGAGGACCGGCCACCGAAAGTGCCATATTGGCTAACCTGGCCTCTGCTTACCAGATACTGTTGTTCGACAGTTATGCCAACAATAACTATAACGCAGTATTACTAATGTCGGATCTGCGTTCCGATGATATTTATAAGGGCGGAGGAGATGCCGGAGATCAGGCTGCCCTTTATAAATTATCTCAGTTCAGTTCTTCTGCTGCAGAAACAATAGCCGGATTGTGGACCATCTATTTCCGAGGGTTGGCACGATGCAACAGTGTTATTATCTCCTGTGATAATGCCGTGAATGTAAGACCCGAAAAACTGGAACAATATAAGGCTGAAGGTCATTTCCTTCGTGCTTATTATGTGCACCTGTTATGGAAATTCTGGGGAAATATCCCTTATTTCGAGGAACCTTTAACCACTCCTCCTTATATGACAAAACAATTATCGGCCGATGAAATTTATCAAAAGATAATGGCCGACCTCGACTTTGCTTGTACCGACGGTAAACTTCCCATGAAGACAACGGGTGCAGATAAAGGACGTGCTTCCCGGGCGGCAGCGTTGATGCTGAAAGCCCGTGCAGTAATGTATCAAAAAGACCAAAGCCGATATGCTGAAGTAACCAACGACCTGGCCACCATCATTAAAAGCGGACAATATCGGTTAATGGATGATTTTGCCAGTATATGGGACGACGAAAACGAATTCTGCGACGAATCTATTTTCGAAAGCAATCAACTGCCGGAAGGAAAAACATGGGCCGACGGATCCCAAGGATTCGGTACCAACTTACCGGCGTTTATTTCTCCCAACGAATTGAAAGATCCCGACGGTATATTCAAAGGAGGGTGGGGATTCGCTCCCGTACGCCAAGCCGCATATACTATGTATGAAGAGGGAGACAAACGCCGGGAAGGTTCAATAAACAACTGGACAAAAGCATCTTATACAAAACGATTCCAAGATACCGGACTCTTTCAGCGTAAATATGCCGCACGGGTAGGCTACAATGATCTTCCGGGCGATCAGGATCTCAATTATGCCAACAACCTCCGCATCTTTCGATATGCCGAGACATTATTGAATTATACCGAATTGATAAAAATGCAGGGACAAGCAGAACAACAGGGGGTATCGGCACAAAGCTGCTTCGATGAGATTAGAAAACGGGCATTCGGCACCGAAAAACCCTTGCCGGCTACTCCCGAAAATATAAAATCGGAACGCCGTCGCGAATTTCTGGGAGAAGGAATGCGTTTTTGGGACCTCGTACGCTGGGGAGATGCCGTAACCGTCCTTACTGAAAACAACCCGGCATATAATTCGGTACGTGCATTTGAAGAGTGGATGAAATACCTTCCGATCCCGCAGTCGGAAATGGAGAAAACAAAGAATACAGACTTTGAATTGAAACAAAACGGTCAATGGAAATAATCAACCATTTAATTATATACAACAATGAAAAATAGAATCAGATACGGAATAGCTGCTTTACTGATTGTATTAATATCTTGCGAGCCTCAAGATAATGATGATCATTCGTTGGGAACACCGGACACCATAACGGCAGACCAAGTATCCTTCCGGTACAGCAAATCTCCGACAAACAATAATATTGTGACTTTTGTCAATACAACTCAATCCAAGGTTCCGATGGCTCTTAAGTGGGATTTGGGAAACGGGACAATCACTAAAGAAAGAAACCCGACAGGAGAATATCCTTATGCGGGAGATTATACAATAAAGCTGACTGTTTATACTTCAGACGGAACAGAAGTGACTGTAAGTCAATCTTTATCTATTGAGAAGAATGATTTTACCCTGCTGAATGTCCCGAAATACCGTAGCCTGGGAGGGAATGACAACAACTCGGTTCGAAAACGGTTAAGAATATAAAAAAGAAGGAAAAGGCGCGAAGGGTAAAGGCGTGAAAGGGAAAAGGTACGAAAGCGAGAAGGGAAGAAAGGGAGAAAGCCCGGAAGGGCTTTAATACGGATAACCCCGAGTGCAACTCAGGGAGAGTACAATACCTTTCCCACATCAACCCCGGAGGGGTGGAACCCCCATCAATGGGGGTTCATTTCGCCGAGACGTCCCGGTAAGAGTACGTCAAACGGTCAAATGTTGTTTGAATAAATTACGGATTGCCAGTTTCATCCGGGAAAAAAGAGAAGGTACGAAAGCGCGAAAGGAAGAAAGGGAGAAAGCCCGGAAGGGCTTTAA
>DAIQOU010000266.1:0-6424 GCA_036787725.1 Bacteroidales bacterium | reverse complement strand
CGAAATGTTTCAACGCATTCCTGATTCCGTTTTCATCCACGGAATCCGTCACATAATCGGCCGCTTTTTTTACTTCTTCCCGGGCATTGCCCATAGCTATTCCTACGGCTACATGTTGAAGCATGGACATATCATTTCCTCCGTCTCCGAAAGCCATGGTTTCTGCTAATGAAATGCCATAATGATCTAATATCCGGTCGATTCCTTCCTGTTTATTTACTCCTTTAGGTACTACGTCTGCAAACAACGGGTTCCATCGCATGGCATTGCATCCGGGCAATAATTGCATAATGCGACTTTCTTCTTCCGACTTCCAAAAAGCAATCAGTTGCAACACACCTCCCCGCGCTTCTCGGCTCCAATCTTCAAAGGGTAATATAGGAGGGATGTCGATATCCAGCATTTCTCGAAACTTTAATAATGAATCATCTTCAAAATTGACAAATAACTCTTTTTCTTTTGCGATTATACAAGAAAATCGTTCCGGTCCTTGCTGCAATCGAATCAATTGTTCGATATCTTCATTTGGAATGTATTGTTTATAAATCATTTCTCCGGTATTATCCAAACAGTAACCGCCGTTCATGGTAATGTATCCGTCAAAACGGAAACTTTCTACGGGGGTAATATTGCTTCGATGTCTTCCGGTTGCTATAAATAATTTAATACCCTGTTCTCGGAGAGTTTCCAACGCTTGATAAGCAGATTCCGGTATACGGTGAGTTTTAAAGCTTACCAATGTCCCGTCTATGTCAAAAAATATGGCTCGGATCATTTTGCTGAAAGTGTTTTAATCAAAAACAGGCAATTTACCCGGATTGTTTTCATATTCAAACATCAGGTCTAATTGTTCTTTCAATATTCGTTCTTCCGATAAGGATGGCAGTTCGTTTTGTTTAAAGAAACCTTTATCCAGAATATCAAAAGCGGTATTGAAACTTCCTCCCGTTAATTCACATTGAATAAAGATCTTGTATACATAATGTAATGCCGGGGGATGGTTATGGTGTTTTTTGTCCATTACAGCCAATAATCTTACCGGTTGTACGTCTAGTCCGGTTTCTTCTTTTACCTCTTTTACGGCGACTTCTTTAGGAGAAAAACCGACATCTGCCCAACCGCCCGGTAATGACCAAGCTCCGTCTGCCCGTTCTTTAACCAACAGAAGTTCTTGTTTCTCGTTGAATACAACTGCCCGAATATCTACTTTGGGAGTCACATAATCATCTTCAATACGAAAGCACTTACGGATATCCGAGATTTTATTTCCGGAAAGGAGAGAGGTAATCCGGTCGCTGAGGGTTTGCAGTTCTTCATAGCGTTCCGTATCATATTCGTTATCGGAATACAGTAAACCGTTTTGGGAGAGGGCCCGGATTCGTTGAGCAATCTCATTCAGTTCTTTTTCTATCATGATTATTATTTTAATAAAGAAATGACAGCCTGTAAGTTTGTAAAATCCGGAATAACGGCGAACACGTTGTCTTTTAATTCATCGGCAGGTACGGTAGTAGAAAGCCCGATTACTTTCATTCCTGCACCGGTAGCAGCTTGAATGCCCATCGGTGCATCTTCAAAAACGATACATTCCTCCGGAGAAGAATCCAAATCTTTGGCTCCCAGTAAATAGCACATGGGATCGGGTTTTCCTTGAACGATGCGATCTGCCGTGACTTCGGTATCAAATACACCGGTTAAATTCAATTGTTCCAATGCAATTTTCATTTTGAAATCCTGAGAACTGGTTACCAATCCTATTTTATAACCGGCATTTTTCGCATACTCGATAAACTTCAAACTTCCGGGAATAGGCGAAAAGTCCATTTGTTTCTCAAATTCGATGGTTTCTTCTGCGATTTTATTCTTGTCTTCTTCCGAATGATCCGGGAAAAAACGCTCTAATATATTGGGAAGAGTAACACCTTTTATATACGTGGCAAAATTATCGATTCCCAACCCGTATCTTTTCCCCACCTCATTAAAAAATAAATCGTATTGTGGTTCTGTATTGGTTATAACCCCATCAAAATCAAAGAGAATAGTTGTAATTTCTGACATAATTATTAATTTGTGGATTAAAAAGCGAAAGAACATGTATATATCCAAATCAACGCAAAAGTAATGGTTTTATTTCATATAATCATTTTATGAAGCTTGGCTGTTCGATAAAGGGGGAGGTAAAAGTTCGGATATTTTCGACTGAGTTACGAATTAGATGCAATTACCCTCAAAGGGGTAAAATGTGCATAACCCGGTGCAACTCCTCCTGTTTTTCCGATTTTCCTTCAAATCACGGAAGCAAGTCCTGCATGCAATTTACTTGTCCATCTGAAAAAACGATTGAGGTCTTCCGAGAAGCATCACCCAAATGAGCTTGTCGCAATTGAAGTATTTGAATTGCTGCCATAAAAGCCGTTATAAAGAGCTTTCGTAAAGCCGGGAACCGCCACAACACATCATCCCGGAGATACTTGCGAAGAAGCCGCATTGACTGAAGTAATATTTAAATAAACCTTCAGTCTAAGTCATTTAAATATACAATAGTATGGTTGGGTGAATACGGAAAGAAAATAAATAAATGTATATTCTTTTATCCCGGAAATGACTACTGTTTGACAGTCTTAAATGATCATGAATGAATTATATGGTATAATATATTCCCTCTAAGGCTACACGATTCATAAACAAAGGAGAATTAGGAAGGCCATTGGATAATAGTTGCCGGTGGAGTGATTATATATATATGAGGAAACTTTGGCAGTTCAAAAAAATAACATTAATTTGTAATTAGAAATTTTTTTTTAGAAACAGATACTATGGAGGATACGAATAAACACATCGGCAAGGAAGTTCTGATTCGTTTAAAAACGGGTGATTATGCTGCATTCGAAGAACTGTATTGGATATATAACCGGAGATTGTATAACTTTATTCTGTCTGTTTTATTCGACAAGTCAATGGCTGAAGATATTACCCAAACTTGTTTTCTGAAAATATGGGAGAACCGGAAAAATATTGATGAAGAAAAAGGATTTACTTCATACTTACATACTATTGCCAAGAATCTTGTTTATAGAGAAACAGAAAGGGAATTATTGAAAAGCCGCTTCCTTACAATGCTGCAGGAAAGACAAGAAAAACCGGATAATACTACACAGGATACTATTGATGCAAATTTACTGCAAGACCACATAAATCAATTGATTGAAAAGCTTCCGCCGGCCCGGAAAGAAATCTTTATTATGAGTAAACTGCAAGGCTTAAGTAATAAAGAAATAGCAGAGAAATTATCGATTTCAGAAAAAACAGTAGAAACACAGGTATACCGTTCCATTCAATTCCTAAAGCAATATTTCAAAGATTATTTTATATTGATAGGATTATTCTTTCTCGCCTCACATTCTTAACAAAAGTTAAAAATATTCTATTTTACGTTTCCTTGTAAGGAAAATGAATGCCTCACGTATATAACTTATGTAACATGGAAGAAAACAATTACATAAAAACAATTAGCCGTCTTTTGCAAAGCGGACTCTCGGGACAGGAAGAAAAAAAACTCTTCGAATGGTTCCGGACGCCTGAAGCAAAGGAAGAACTCTTTCATTTCTATCAGGAATGTCTGGAAAATGCTTCTGATGAGCTGGAAGATGATATACAACAACGGATGATTGAGCATGTTCGGCTTAAAATTAAAGACGCTGATCAGACTCGCCGGATACGGAAATTATCATTCCGTTACAAAATTGCTCGGGTTGCAGCTGCTTGCCTATTGGTTTGTTTCGGACTTGGTTTCTATTTTTTACAGGCAAGAGAACCGGATGCTTCTAATGAACTTGTAGTCAAAGTAGATAGGGGCCAAAAAGCAAGTATGGAGTTGCCGGATGGTACATTGGTATGGCTGAATTCGGACACAAAAATGAAATACAATAATAGCTATAACGATAAGAACAGGATGGTGAAATTAGATGGAGAGGCTTATTTCGAAGTCGCCAAAGATAAGGATAAACCTTTTATCGTACAGGTCAATAATATAAATATAGAGGCATTAGGCACAGCCTTTAATGTGAAGGCTTATTCCGTGGATGATCATATATCGGCTACTTTGATGGAAGGTAGTATTGCTGTCATTTCCGGCAATGAGAGTGCCATTCTAAAACCTAATGAGAATATTTTTTATGACCGTAATACACAGCAATTGATAAAAAAAACTCTTCATAATACAGATTTAGTATCTGCCTGGCGAAGCGGGCGGATTGTTTTCGGCGGAGAAACATTGGGAGAGGCTGCTTTTATGCTGGAACGTATATATAACATCCGGATTATTTTTGAGACAGAAGATATTAAAGATTATACCTTTCTGGGTACAATTAAAAATAATAGTTTATCGAATGTATTCGAGATCATGAGTCTCACTGTTCCTATTACCTATGAAATAAGCGATAGTTCAGTGATCATTGGTAAAAATATTAACCATATAAATAAATAGCCTATGGATTAAAATGAGATAAAAACAAAACGGAACAAGCCTGAGAGGCTTGTCCCGCATACAAATTACTTTATAATAGTTCCACATTGCAATCTCTCATTGATACCAGGCAAGGGTATTCGACATTGCAAAAGAACCTATTTTAAGTATGTAAAGTTATAAAAACTTTGTATAACCTAACATTCATTTCAATGAAATTTATAAAAAACTCAATTACAAAGGCTGTTCTATGCCTTATTATGTGCCTTATCTGTGGAAATATATATCCACAAATCACCATATCAGAAAAAAACAAAAGCATCAGGGAAATCATTCATATTATAGAAAAAAGCAGCGACTATAATTTTTTCTTCAATAATGCGATGCAAAGCCTGGATAAAAAAACATCCATTAATTTATCCAACAGTTCTATCCATGAAATATTAAATAACTTGTTGAAAGGCACGGATATCACTTATACAATTAAAGAAGAGAATCAGGTCGTGCTAACTAATCTGAGTCTTCCTGAAAGTAATTCATCAAAAGCTGCTCAGCAAACGAGAAGGTGGACTATCACCGGCACGGTTACAGATGAACAAGATGAACCGGTTATTGGAGCCGCTGTTCTTGAAAAGGGAACAACCAATGGTATAATTACCGACCCGGATGGAAAGTTTTCCTTATCGGTTTCAGAAAATTCAACCCTTCAGATATCTTACCTAGGATACATAACACAAGAAATAAAGGTGAATAACCGTACTTCTTTAATAGTACAGTTAAAAGAAGATTCTCAAACCCTGGATGAAATTATAGTAGTGGGTTACGGAACCCTGCGGAAACGAGATGTAGCCGGATCAATAGCTGCGATTTCCGGTAAAGATTTAAACATTCAGTCTGTTAATAATATACAAAACCTGTTTCAGGGAAGACTTCCGGGTGTGTCGGTAACAACATCAGGTGTGCCGGGAGAAGCTCCTGCTATTCGTGTCAGGGGAATCGGAACAATGGGTGATAACAATCCGTTGTATGTTATTGACGGTTTTCCTACTAAAGGAGATATAGCTTCATTAATCAATCCCTCGAACGTTGAGTCTGTACAGGTTCTGAAAGATGCATCTTCAGCATCAATTTATGGAGCCCAAGCAGCAAACGGTGTAATTTTAATTACCACAAAACAAGGAAAAGAAGGGAAACCGGAAATTGATATTAAAGTAAATACAGGGGTGCAACTACCGACTAATTTACCTAAAATGCTAAATTCCCGTCAATATGGAGAAGTGTTATGGAGTGCAATGAAGAATGCAGGTTTAAAACCGTCTCATAGCCAATATGGAAATGGGGATACTCCTGTTATTCCGGACTATATTGTTCCGTCAGGAGCATTTGAGGGAGATGTTGATTTAAGCCGGTACGATCTTGGAGCCAATCAATTTATGCGTGCAAATAAAACCGGTACCAATTGGGCTGATGAAGTATATCGCCCGGCTCAAACAACAAATCTTGATTTGGGTATACAAGGGGGAGGAAAAGATTCCAGATACTTTGTAGGGGTAAACTATTATTCTCAGGATGCACTTATAAAGTATGCCGGATATGACCGTATCTCAATGAGAGGTAATTCTCAGTTCTCACTCACGAAAAATATTAAATTAGGTTCCAATATGAACGCCGTTTACGGCAAATACAAAGGAGCAAAATCCGATGAAGAAGCCATATTTATGGCTCCACTGATACCTGTTTATGACGTAGAAGGTAACTGGGCCGGAACAAAAGCAAATGGGCTGGGTGATGTTAAGAATCCTGTGGCTAATATCTATAATCAACGGCATAATTATAATGAAAATTTCAACTTCTTGGGTAATTTGTTCCTGGAAATTAATTTTCTTGAGTCCTTTCTGTTCAAAACTAATGTGGGAGCAAATTTACAAAATAAAGAATCAAAAATATTTAATCCTTTAA
>DAIQOU010000772.1:0-1843 GCA_036787725.1 Bacteroidales bacterium | reverse complement strand
TTGTTTCTTCATTTGTTGTTTTCTATATAAAAGCTTCTTTCTACCGGCTCCGCCGTTTGTACCTTTTCACCCGTATTCCTGCCGTATTGCCAAGCCATTACCGTGACCTTGACAGGATATTTCGAGCGGGGAGGTATTTTTTTTATTTCCAACTTATTGTCTTTAACGGTTGCGGGACCTTCCTTTACATAATAGCAAACAGGCAACCCGCTATCCGAATGGGCGCCAAGCGATAGCGATTTTACATTCGACTGTATGTTTGGTAGCGGGTCGAATGTGATCCGTTGCTTTTTTCCTTCCTTTTGCGGATAAGGAATTTTTATATTTATTTGTTGTACGGCGCTCTTATAACTATCATCTCCTTCGTGATGTGCAGCCAACCAACTATCTCCGGTACGCTTTTTATTATTTAATCCCATACGATAAAATTGAACCCTGAATGTTGTATCGTTGACTTTGCCGACGGGGCCGTTAATACGGTCGATATGGATTTTTCCTTGGGGAGGACATTCCCCGGCCGGGTATAGACGTAAAGAATCGGCAAAAAAGGCAGACAGACTGAAAGTGATACCGTCCGATTGCGGCTTAAAAGAAATATTGTATTGAGAATGAGAGTCTTTATTAAACGGTGCCGGTATTCCTTCTTGCATGATACCGATATACAAACTCTTTTTCCCCCTTGTTTTTGCATAATATTTCTCTGTCTCTACAGCTGTTTCTTCATCAAAATACCAAAAAGCATCATGCGGATCTCCCTTGTATTCCGTAAAAGGAGCCGGTTCGACTCTCTCTTTTTCGTCCGGATGCCACCGTTCTGCCAGCCACCCTTTGCGGACATTCACTCGTCTCAACTTTTCGGAGTTATCGGTTAACCTGTATTCTGCCGTTTTTCTTAAGAACAAACAAATATAGTCAACTACCTCATCCGACACATCAAAGTGCCCGTGCCCGGCATCGCAAAGAAACGATATACAACTTTCTGGATACATCATTCGGAAGGCTAATGCCGGATTTACTCTTGCTTCCCACCACTCGTATTCTCCCTGAATCATCAATCCCGGAATGCCGTCGATGTTTCTTGTTCTTCCCCATTCTATATTGTCTCTTCCATACCCGGTAAGATTGGTCCTCGGAGCATCGCCATGATAGGACAAGACAGCCAATGTGCGGTCGGGGTTCCATGCAGCAAAATTCCAAGGGAAAGTGGCCATAGCCGAATGTCCGACCGGAACGACGGGAACATCCTTTAATTCGGAATAACCGCTGACCTCTGCCAGGTCATTCATCATGGTTTCGAAATGTGCCCGGCAACCGTTCGACACGTCCCATCGCTGTTCGAACCCGGGAGTGATCCATACCACAGCAAATCCCAACTCACTCATCCTGCGTCTGAATGTCGGATGTTCAAAAATCGTTTCTTCGCACATATTATGTTGCCCGAACACAACGGCACGTACCCGGTCGCAATCCGAAGGGATCCATAAAAAAGCCTCGGGATGATCGTTTGTCTCTTCCGAAATGAAACCCTTTATTTTTACGGACCATTGCCATTCGTAAGCAGTCGCAGTATTGCCTATGAATAAAGAGAATAATAGGGAGAATAAGATTTTTTTCATGAGTCCTTCCATGTAAAATTAGGATGTTGTTTTACTATATAATACTCCGTTTCGGCCAAACACACTCAATTAAAAAATGTGAAAAATCAATTAAAAACGATTGTATTGATTGATTTTGCTTTCAACACGAGATCTGCCTTGTTGCCATCCGCTTTCAAGCTCAGGGATTTCCCTTCTTCTTTCTGATTATAAATTATTACTGCCACTTTACCCTCTTGTGTAAGAAA
>DAIQOU010000265.1:0-6484 GCA_036787725.1 Bacteroidales bacterium | reverse complement strand
AAAACAGAGGATTTGTTCATGTATTGTTAAAAAATAAAAACCCCGGGCAAAAGAGTTCGCCCGGGGCTGCTTAATAATAATAATAAACCGGAGAAAATTATTCTCCCAATAATCGTTCCATTCTTTTGATGGCTTCATCATACGTATTCCGATCAAGCTGAGCTTTTGCTGATTGATATTGAGTCTTTGCTTTCGCATATTCACCCTTTTCCTCATAAATACGTCCCAAATTGTAATAAGCCCCTGCTCGGGTGGTTGGTGCCGTAGCTCCGCTTGCAAAAACAATAGCATGACGGGTTGCCCACAATGCTTCCGCATCTTGTCCGTTCTTCTTATAAGCCAATCCCAAATTACCGTAAGCCTGTCCGAAACCCGGATAATAACTGATAGCTGCCCGATAATATTCAATGGCTTTTGTATAATTCTTTTTATCGTATTCTTTGGTTCCGAGACTATTCAATCGTAACGCTTCTTCTTTGTTGACCGTTGAGATATTTCCTGCTGCATCGACCGTACTGTAACGAATCTTATCAGCATCATTTATGACAGATGCCGTAAAACTATTTATATCTTCAATATCTCCTCCTGCAGTAATTTTAAAAACAGTCCACAGATTTCCGGTTTTGTTCTTAGGTACATAATAGGTTTTGACCAATGATTGTCCTACATAAACAAATACTTTTGCTTCACTTTGGGAAAGTGCATTGGCATGAGGATGATCTATATTGGTAAAATCATGTACTGCATAATAGTATTCGGTTCCCGGCTTCTTCTCTTCAATAGTAATAGTTTCCGGTCCGTAACTGTCTGTATCATCAACATCGAGATTCGCTTGAGGTCCTTCCTTTTTACTGAAATAAACATGAGCATTGTTATACCACAAGTGAGAATCCAAATCCGGAGGAGTTGCACCCCAGGAAAGCACAATACGCATTCCATCCAGATTTTTCATAACCGGACTGATTGCATAAGTTAATCCCTGACAAGGACATTTGGCTACCAAGGTAGAATATCCTTCTTTTTTAATGATAATCATGGCCTCTGTATCATCCGAAAAGGAAGGATTAAGTGTTACGTACCCATTATGGTCTGTATAACCGACTACCGTTCGTTCTCCGTTTTTTTGTAAGAGTACCTCGGCTCCTTGAATTTTTTTATCTTTCACCACTGCACTTAATACTTGTATTTTCTGTTGTGCAAACAAACCGGAACCCGAAAAAAACAGTAGAAATAAAATGAGATAAAAATCCACCTTCATTATTAATGTCATTTATGTTATAAATCTTTCAATCCACCCGCATTATATAAAGGGAATGCAATGATAGACGTTTTTAATGAAAAATACAATTTATTCTTTATAAATACTTTTGATCTCTTTTCTACCACACGAGCCGGAACCGTTCTCTATACAAGGTATCCGAACAGATCGTCATTTTCATTGAGTACGGTAAAATCCAGTCGTTCCTTTATCATCCGCCGGATCAATGAATGATAATCATCCGGAGAATGCAATTCTATTCCCACCAGTGCCGGGCCGCTTTCTTTTGCATTCTTCTTCATATATTCAAAACGGACAATGTCATCACGGGATCCCAATATATTATTGACAAAATCTTTTAATGCATTGGGGCGTTGAGCGAATCGGATAATAAAGTAGTGTTTCAGCCCTTCATATAAAAGAGAACGTTCTTTGATTTCCTGCATACGGTCAATATCGTTATTACTCCCGCTTACAATGCAGACTACGTTTTTCCCTTTTATCTTATCTGCATATTGACGTAAAGCAGCAATGGCCAATGCTCCGGCCGGTTCAACCACAATCGCATCTTTATTGTACAACTTAAGAATAACCGAACACACTTCTCCTTCAGCTACCAAACAAAGATTGTCCGTTACCTGTTTACAAATGTCGAATGTAAGATCTCCGGCTCGCTGAACAGCCGCCCCATCTACAAATTTATCGATTTTTCGCAAGGTAACCGGATGTCCGGCTTCAAATGCCGCCTGCATGCAAGCAGCTCCTTCCGGCTCTACACCGATTACACGTGTATGGGGAGAATGAGTTTTAATATAAGCTCCTATTCCGGCACATAGTCCGCCGCCGCCGATCGGGACAAACACATAATCGATCTTTTCCAAGTCTTCCAATAATTCGGGAGCTATTGTTCCCTGACCTTCAATAATACGAGGATCATCAAAAGGAGGGATAAATGTCATGTCTTTTTGAATAGCTGTTGTCTTTGCCGCATTTGCACAATCATCAAAAGTATCCCCTTCCAATCGAATCTCAATACTCCCGTTACCAAACATGAGCGTTTGTTCAATCTTTTGCTTGGGAGTAATTTTAGGCATAAATACAATTCCGTTGATGTTTAGCTTATTACAACTGTATGCTACTCCCTGAGCATGATTTCCGGCACTGGCACATACAACTCCTTTATCCAATAAATCTTTATCTAATCCGCTAATCATGTTATATGCTCCGCGCAACTTATACGAACGCACTACTTGCAAATCTTCTCTTTTTAAATATACATTCGCCCCATACAAATTGGACAAATTAAGATTCTCTTGCACCGGTGTTCGCCGGATGACAGATTGAAGTCGCCGGCAAGCTTCTTCTATGCGAAGTCCGTAATGTTCTGTTATAGCCATTTTAGGTTATTTAATCGTGACGTTTTGTTGATTTTTGTTCGGGAAAACAATTTCTTTCCCAAAATATTCCGGCAGAATACCCTTGTATGGATTTATCTTTTTCTGCCATCTCCAATCATTTTTCAGCCCAGCATACATATTCTTCATTCATTTCAACACCGCAATAATTACAATTTAATTTTTTGGCAACTTTAAATCCGGAAAATCAATATCGGTCAGATTTGAAAATAATTAAAAAGGACAACTTTCGCCGTCCTTTCTTAACTTGTGATTATCTTCTTTTCCCGGAACCTCCGGAGCGACGTTGATCGGAACGTTGCTTAGCCAATGCGGCTTGTTGTTGTCGCTGAGCTTCTTCCAGCCGAGCCATAAAACCGGATTTCTTTTTCGGTTTCTTTTTATTTGACTCTAATTTAGACAATAATTTATCTTCATTAATCACCAAACGGAATAGCAAGGTTTGAATGATGGTTATCAATGTAGACACGAAGTAATAATAATTCAATCCTGCCGGATACTGATTTAAGAAAACCAACATGAATACAGGCATGATATACATCATCATTTTCATTCCCGGCATTTGTTGTTGGCCCGTATTGTTCTGATCCATGTTAAATTTGGTATAAAGCATATTGGTTACCGTCATCAACAAACAGAATAAACTGATATGATTTCCAAAATAAGGAGAAACCAACGGAATGTAAGTCTTCCAACTTATAATCGCATCATAAGTAGACAAGTCATCCGCCCACAGGAAAGATTGATGGCGCAACTCTATAGCAGAAGGAAAAAACATGAACAACGCAAACAATATGGGCATTTGCAATACCATGGGAATACATCCGCTCATCGGATTAACACCGGCCTGTCGATATAACTCCATTACCTTTTGTTGTCGAGTCATAGCATCTTCCTGTTTGGGATATTTTTTATTTATTTCCTCTACTTGAGGTCGTAATACCCGCATTTTTGCAGAAGACATAAACGATTTATACGTTAAAGGAAACAATCCCAACTTAACAGTTAAGGTTAATAACAAAATGGCAAGTCCTATATTCCCGCAAATACTGCTGAAGAAATCAAACAACGGAATAACAATCCATTTATTAACATAACGGAACAAACTCCATCCCAAAGGAACCAATTTTTCCAACTGCAAATCTTCCCCTTTGAATTGCTTATTATCATATCCCTTCAATAAAGAATATTGGTTGGGACCGAAATAAAAATAAAAGCCGATAGTTTGATCGGAATGAGGATTAAATGCTACCCCGGTAGTAGTATTGAATTGTTTGAGATAATGTCCGTTTTCAAAATAATGAGATTCCAAATGAGTAGGTTGAAGATCATTATCGGCAATCAATACAGAAGAAAAATACTGATCTTTATAAGCAATCCATTTTATCTTATTGGAAACTTTTTCCGAATCATCCTTAGATTCACTTAATGATTCTACATCATCTACAGAATATTTATACATCAACTGAGACTTTTGAGCCTCATATTTACGCCCTTTTTCCAATTGAGGGATCTTTTGTATCCATCTTAAATCCAATGAATTCATATTGGCAGCCAATACTTCACCCAAATTATTGGAGATGATTTCAAAACGTACCATATAATCATCCGGAGAAAGCGTATAAACAAAATCCAAATGAGCATTCTCTCCCGCTTGCAATCTTAAAACAGCCTTTTCTGCCGTATTTTCAATTTTCTTAAAATAAAGATCTTCCGTATTCACTACCCGGTTATTATGAGTAATCAAGGTAGTACCAAAAGACGATTCCTCTTTATTAAAAAGAATCAAAGGCGAAGAATCATAAGCTGTATGTTCTTTCAGAAGAGCCGAATATACACGTCCTCCTTTCGTACTTAAAGTAATTGACAATACTTCATTCTCCAACGTAATAAAGCCTTCCTCTCCATCCACAGCTCCGGCAAAAGCACCGTACAGCCCCTGTAACTGTTCGTTTCGAACCGAATCGGTCAATTCCGGTGTCTCCTGTGTTTGAGTAACCGGTTTTGATTCTTCTATGCGTTGTTGTTCCAACTGTTGTTCCGCTTGAACCAACGCCAACGAATCCCGGTATTGTTGCTGCCTTTCTATTTCTTCTTCTGAAGGACGATTAAGCCAATTAAAGCCAATCATAATGGCAATAATCAGCACGAATCCTAACACTGTTTTTTTATCCATGTCTCTTGTAAAGGGTCGTTATAGTATATTGTCGTTTTCTGTGGAATTAATTATTTTTCCGGTAGTTGCAGCCTCAATAAAACTTAAAAACAGAGGATTGGGAGAGACAACAGTACTGTTGTATTCCGGATGAAACTGAACACCTACATACCATTTCAAATCCGGAGCTTCCACCACTTCCACCAAACCGGTTTCCGGATTTATTCCTACGCATTTCAATCCGGTTTCTTCAAACCGGGATTTATATTCATTATTAAATTCGTAGCGATGACGATGGCGTTCGTGAATTAATTCTTTTTTATAAGCAGTATATATTTTTGAATCTTTTGTCAGTTTACAATCGAAAACTCCCAATCTCATAGAACCTCCCATACTGGTCAGGTTCTTCTGTTCCTCCATTAAATCAATCACTTTATAAGGAGTTTTGGGATTCATTTCCGTAGAATTGGCTTCCGACAATCCCATAACATTTCTGGCATATTCGGTTACCATACATTGCATTCCCAAACAAATACCCAGTGTGACTTTATTATTCTCCCGAGCATATTTCAATGCTGCAAATTTACCCTCAATTCCTCGTTGACCAAATCCGGGAGCAATAACAATTCCATCCATATCCTTTAAGAATGTTTCTGCATTTTCATTGGTAAGAGTTTCCGAATGAATGAAATTCAAATTTAACCGATAATGATGATGAGTCGCGGCCTGGAGCAACGATTCGTTAATTGATTTATAAGCATCCGGCAATTCTACGTATTTACCTACCAGTCCGATGTTAACAACTTCTGTGGCTGTTTTCATCTTTTTCAAGAATTCATTCCAAGGTTTCATGGGAGGTTTTTCTCCAACCGGCATGTTCATTTTTCTCAGAATTACCTCATCCATATGTTGTTTGGCCATTACAACCGGAACTTCATAAATAGAAGATACATCATACGATTGAAATACCGCATTTTCTTCTACATTGCAAAACAATGCCACTTTTCGGCAAATATCTTTATCCAGTTCCGTTTCTGTACGCAACACAAGTATTTCGGGTTGAACCCCCAATTCCTGCAACTGTTTTACCGAATGCTGAGTGGGTTTAGTTTTAAATTCTTTGGCTGCTGCAATATAAGGAACATACGTCAGATGAATACACAAACAATTTTTTCCCAATTCCCAACGCAGCTGTCTGACACTTTCAATGAAAGGCAACGATTCAATATCTCCAACCGTCCCCCCGATCTCTGTAATTACAAAATCAAATTTATATTTACTTCCTAAAAACAAGACGTTTCGTTTTATTTCATCTGTAATATGAGGAATTACCTGGACTGTTTTACCTAAATAGTCCCCCTTACGTTCCTTATTAATTACACTCCGATAAATTCTTCCCGTAGTAATGTTATTCGCTTTTGTAGTCGGTATATTAAGGAAACGCTCATAATGCCCCAAATCCAAATCAGCTTCATGCCCGTCTTCGGTTACATAACATTCACCATGTTCATAAGGATTTAACGTTCCCGGATCAATATTAATATAAGGGTCAAATTTTTGAATTGTTACTTTGTATCCTCGAGCTTGTAACAATTTACCGATGGAGGAGGCAATAATCCCCTTTCCTAAAGAAGAAACAACCCCCCCCGTTACAAA
>DAIQOU010000264.1:0-6493 GCA_036787725.1 Bacteroidales bacterium | reverse complement strand
CCCGAACTGTTGAAAAAGATTCGGCAATTAGCCGACATAGCATCCAAACGCGGACAACTCTTAGCCGAAATGGCCTTGGCTTGGCTTTTGAAAGATGATTCTGTTACCTCCGTTATTGTAGGAGTCAGCTCTAAAGAACAATTGGATAAAAATCTGAATGCAATTAAGAACCAATCTTTTTCGGAAGAAGAATTAAAGGAAATAGAAAAGATTATGAGTTGTTAACAAAGAGTTTTGTGCCATATAAATCAATGGAGTTATTATATGAATAAGAAGACTTGAAAGCAATCCAAAATAATTGCTTTTAAAACAAAAAAGATCATTTTAAGTGTCGAGGAATAATAAGATATCGAAGCATAAAATGATCTTGATCTTCCGGTCCGCAGGTCAAGACCAATTAATGACCGGATCAAGAGTAATTGATTAAGAGATGCGGATCGAATTAAAAAAGATTAAAGAATAACAATATGTTATGCCGAATACTTTCGGTATAATTAAACATAATAGAATCAATATCCCGGACATAATCTTGCCCGACTCCGACAGTTTCAGAATTACGGAAAATATCAATAGTTGAGGAGGAGAGAAGAGTGGTACGAAGCCTTCCCTACGGTGAATCTCAAGGGGCTCATATTTTTCCAACCAACCGATAAGTAATTTATTCTTTGGAAATAACCGGAAGGATAAATTAATTATTTATTTATCGAAGTTTATATTCAATAAAATTTTTCGGTGAAGTCGATGCGAAACCCGAAGGCGAAGACGGTATTTTTATTGTAAATGCAAGAGAAGATTGTTTGGATTCCACTTTCTTCAAGGCAAAGGTACTGGAAGTGTAGAACATACCCGTAAATCAATGGCTGGAAATCCGCATTTACCCCAATATTTCCGCTTCGACCGAAAAAACAAAAAGAAAACAAGCTGTGATGATGCTCCACAGTGGTCCTAAGCATACTTTCCTGAATGCAACCGTAAAAAAGCAGGACAGAACAATTGAAACTCTACACATATTGAGAAACGGAGAACAAACCCGAAATGACGGAGTCAGATCATGGGGATTGGAACTTTCCCCACCGCAACGAAGCAGAGTCCAAACCGAATGGAAAGACCAAATTGCCATTCTAAAAGTCAAATCGTTCCATCCGGAGGAAACAATTATTATTCCATTTATAAAGGCACAGCTTACACTTCTTTTGATCCCGAAACACTTGTTATCCGAAAAGATCTTCCAAAACCGGCTGTACCAACGGTTATCCTGATTAATGAAAACTGTTATTCCGCTTGCGAAGATCTGTTGGTTTCCATTTATGAACAGGAAAATCGTCCCCTTCTCATCGGTACGGAGACGGGCGGTTCCACGGGAGCGCCCTTGGTGATTGAATTGCCCGGAGGAGGCATCGCCCGGATCTGTACATTACGGATCAAATATCCGAAAAGCAATACTCCTTTTGTGGGGAAAGGAGTGATTCCCGACAAAACTATAAATGTCACCTTGGAAGACGAGCTTCTTGATTTTGATCGTATATTGGAAGAAGGAATAAATGAACTGAAAAAGGAGATCGCCAATTGATTTCTAAAGCTTTAATTCTCCCGACTCCAACTTCTGTTTCCTCAACAACGCTTCCAAAAAATAATAATCGGCATATATCAACGGTACATCTACTTCCGAATCAGACGGCTTAGATCCTGTACTGTGCAGTAAAAGGAATCCCCGGTCTTGGTGCATTCCTGCCAAATAGTGACTCGATAAATTAGTCAGAATGGTATCGGCCCGGTTTTTGTACAACGATGCATTTACGTCATCATATAAGCTCAATTCATATAATGCCGAGGCCGTTACCGTAGCAGCGGACACATCCCGGGGTTCATTCGGAATCCCCGGAGCATCATAGTCCCAGTAGGGTATTAAATCCGAAGGCAACCGGGGATGTGAAAAAATAAAATCGGCTACCTCTTTGGCGCGGGTTAAGAAATCGTTGTTCCCGGTTTCTCGATAACACATGGTATAACCGTACAATGCCCAGGCTTCGCCCCGTGACCAGGTAGATTCATGTGCGTATCCCTGATGAGTATGCCGGTTTCGGACTTCTCGCGTAAGGGTATCGTAATCCACTACATGATAAGTTCCCATATCTTCCCGGAAATGATTCTTCATGGTGGTATAAGCATGATTCACGGAAATGGTATAAAATAAGGAGTCGCCGGTTTCTTTGAAAGCCCAAAAAAGGAGTTCCAGATTCATCATGTTATCGATGATTACGGGGCAATCCCATTTTTCCGAACTGTGATCCCACGAACGAATGATTTTTGCATGAGGCTTGTATCGGGTAATCAACGTATAGGCCGATTCCAATAAAATATCCCGGTAAGTGGGATCCTTGGTTAATCGATATCCGTTTCCGAAACTGCAATACACTTTGAATCCCATATCATGTGTGGTACCGTTCTTCTTTTCCCGTTCGATGGGAGCGGTGTAAGTCCATGCTGCTGTTTCCCACATCGGATCCTGAGTATATTCGTACATATACCAAAGTTCTCCGGGAAAGAATCCGGATGTCCAATCCCGGGAAACAACCAGCTGTAATTTTCCGTCCGTTTCTATGGTTCGAGGACTTGTGAGAGGGCCTCGGTTTCGTTCTTCTCTTCTCTTGCGGTCGGTTTCCGATTCTTCCGCTTTGGCTTTTTCGATTTCTTCCATTGCATAAGACAATTGCCGGGAAGCAAAATCAAAATTCTCTTTTACAATATCTTTCTTTTCTTCTTTTTGACAGGAAAAGAAAATACAAAAGATAAAAACCAAGCTTGGTATTAAATTTGTTCTCATGGTTTTGTGATTTTTATGGTGCAACAAATGCATTTACAAAGTTTTTCTTGGCAATTCCGTTCCACCGTTCTCCGATTTCTACCGTACGATCCGGAAGATTGATTTCCAAATGAATCGATACATCTCCCTTTCCGTTTTTTCCGGCAATACCTGCTTTATAGCGATATTCTTTAAGATAAGGAAAGATGTATCCGTGGTTCATATAATCGGCTTTTACTTGGGATTTCATTGTTCGATTTTTTATTTTTTCTTCATACAGATCGGCAATCATCCCGGCAAACCGGTCGCTTTCAGGTCCCAGGGATTGGAACAGAATATCGTCTCCCCACTTGTTAATAATTATCTTGAATGTTGCTTGTTCCTTTTTGTAAATCGTTCCGACAGTAGCTGTAACGGTAAAGGGAGTTTCGAAATAAGATATGAGATCTAACGTAACGGGTCGATAAGCATATACCTTTTCCGTAGGTTCGTAATACTTAATAGAATTTATTTCTTCATGAGGCGGAATGTTTTTTTGGTATCTGAAAAGAAAACTGCATCCGATCCCTGTCAAACAAGCCAATAAAATTATAATTCGAATTTTTCTTCTCATTCTTTCTCTTTTCCGATTGTAAACAATGAATTTTCCCCGGCTTCTTTCGGATCTTCCGATTCCTCTTCCTCATCTTCAAATTCAAACGGATCCGGCGGTCGTTGAGGACCGTATTTACGAAATACCACGGCCCAAATCAATCCGCTGAAAGCACCCGAAAGATGCCCTTCCCAAGATACTTTCCGATCTACCAATTCCGAAATAGGAAACATGTTCCAAACCGTACTCCCATATAAAAAGGCGACCAACATGGATATAGCCATCAACGGAATGTACTTCCTGAATATCCCGCTGAAAAAAAGGAAAAAAGAAAGGGCATAGATCAATCCGCTTGCTCCGATATGCCACGATTCCCGTCCTATGAGCCAAGTGAAGAATCCCGAAAAAATCCATAACAAGGGGAATACAACATATCCCAAATCTTTATAAAAATAAAATAAGCACCAACCTAAGACTAATAACGGGACACTGTTGGATGCCAAATGTTTTAAATCAGCATGTATAAAAGGACTTGTCAAAATACCCGGCAGTCCGTTTACTTCCCGAGGATAAATACCCCATTGATGCCACCGCAAATCCAATCCCCATTCAAGTACCGGCACCATCCATAAAACAAGTATAAAAAGAAGAGGGAACAGCAATGCGTATCCCATTCGCTTTGTTTCTATCTTCATTGAACAACTACTTTAAGACAAAGATATTATTTTTCGGCTTATATCAAAATTCGGATTATCGTTATTGTTTTTACCGGGCGAGACGGAAATAAACGTAATTCTTAGGAAAAATGTATTATAAAACCGGAAATAATAACTATTTTTGCGCGTTCAATATTAAAATAAGGTTATTGGTTTAATGCCGTAAAACAAGAAAAATCACCGGTTTCATTTTCCTACTGTCAACAACTTATGACGTTTTTAACTCTCCAAGAAAAATCTTAACAATATAATCGTATTTAATTAAAAGTGCATACGGTTGTAAGGAAAGGAACGAGGACATTTTTCTCGGTATATAAAGCGATTGAAAACATGGAAAAAGTAAATATAGAAGAATACAGAGCCGGACTGTTGAAGAAAAAAGAACTGTTGGATCATGCTACCCGGCAATTGAAAGAAGAATTTGTCGGAATCGACAATGTCATCGACCGTATATCCGATGCGGTTCGATCTTGGCTTTTCTTTCCTGAAATGCAAGAAAAACCGGTGATCATCAATCTGTGGGGGTTGACCGGAATAGGGAAAACTTCGTTGGTAAAACGTTTTTCCGAATTAATCGACTATAAAGAAAGGTATTATCGTTTCGACTTGGGAGAAAGTACGGGAAAATACTTCGATATTCAGGATTCTTTCAAGGAGATATATGAAAATTGCGATAAAGAGCCTTTTATCATCGGATTGGATGAATTCCAACTGGCCCGGACGATCAACGAAAAACAAGAAGAAATGGACAAGGCTTCTTCTCGTTCGATTTGGGATCTGTTGGACAGCGGGAAATTTGATATTATTGATTTCAATTATAATATAAGCGTATTCGGAAAGCTTATTAAAAAGCTGGATTTCTCGGTCAGTAAAGGGGTAGAGGTCAGAAACGGAATCGTTATTTCCAATTACGATATTCATAGAAATATTATGGAGATAGAAGAGAATGACGATGATGAAGAAGATGGCAAAAAACAGTCGGAAGGAGAGAAAAGGTATTTTATTCCGGAGTCCAATCTTTATACCATTTTCAATGCTACTTCCGATTTGTTCCTGTCTAAAAGCGAACTGAGGGAGAAATTAGACAAATTAAATGAAGAGGAGACGATTACCTATTTGATTCAATTATATAAGAAATCATTGAAACCCAAAACGGTAGATTGTTCTAAAGCATTGGTATTCGTAATGGGTAATTTGGATGAAGTATATTCCATGACACACGACTTCAATCCGGATATGAATGCGGACGAGTTTCATAAACAATCTTCCAAGATTACCATTACGCAGGTAAAAAATGCTTTGTTGAATCGTTTCAGAAGCGAACAGATAGCACGGCTCGGGAATATTCATATTATTTATCCGACTTTTAATAAAGATGCTTTTTACAAAATCATCCGGTTGGAGTTGAATAAAATAGAGAAAAAGGTAATGGATAATTACCGGATTCGATTGACATTCAGCAGTGAAGTGGAAAAGTTGATTTACGAAGAAGGTGTTTATCCCACTCAAGGAACCCGTCCTTTATTTACTACCATTCACCAAATTATCGATGCCCGGTTAAGTAAAATATTAACGGAGGTATACATTGGCGGCTTTTTAGTAGATACGTTGAGCTTCACTATCAATAAAGAACTGTCGACAAAAGACACGGCTTCATTGGATATTGTATTTATAACGGAAGGTCGGGAAATTCATCGCATTACCGACTCTCAGGCGTTGGTGTTGGGAAAACTTCGGAAAGAAAAACTGAACGATGAACAAGCCATCGTAGCCGTGCATGAAAGCGGACATGCCATTTTGTCTTCCCTTTTGATGAAAACCCTTCCCGATTCGGTGTTTTCGGTTACTGCCGACAGTAACAGCCAGGGTTTTATACTGTCTCGGCCTCAATGGAACTATGTGTCGAAAGAAGAAATAGTCAATCGTTTGGCGGTTCTATTGGGAGGTTTGGTAGCCGAAGCCGTTGTTTTCGGAGAGGAAAAAGTTACTATCGGGGCCAACAGTGATTTGTTGAGTGCAACCAAACTGGCTACGCATGTTCTTTATTCTTGCGGATTCGGAGAAGTGGCGGCTGCTTTCGGAAACGAATATATGAACGAAACTCCCACTGTTTTATTGGATAACGATCGTCCGGGCGGGATCAATAAAGAAGTTGAATTATTGTTAAGAAAAGGACAGGAACTGGCTCGGACCACGTTGGAAAAACAGAAAACGGTTTTGTTGCGATTAGCCGATTATTTAAGCGATAAACGAGCTATTAATAAAGAATCCATAAAGGAATTTTTATTAAAATATGCTGTTGATTTCAAGGAGGAAGACATCGTTGAGGATGCCGATCACTTGTTTTATCGGAATCACCTGAAAAAACAAATAAAGGAATTA
>DAIQOU010000771.1:0-1859 GCA_036787725.1 Bacteroidales bacterium | reverse complement strand
TTTTCGCACTTAATGAAGACTTTTTTGCCTATCCCAACAATTATAATTATTATGTTTCTTATTATATGAATACCTTTCAACACGGAGGGATTTCATTGGAAGAAATGCTGATCCCGATCATTTCGTTGGATCCGAAATAGAACGTTGGAAAGGAAATCTGCTCCAATTCAAGTGTGTTCAACCCAAGTAAAATTGAATCGATTCTTATATCGGCATTCTCAATCAGCATGCGATCGACATAGGTTTTCTCGGTGGGCACCCGCCCGTTGGCGGGTAAAGAAAGAAGCGAAACTTGCTTCGCTTCGAACAATCGTTTCTTTCCAAACGCAAAACATTGTCGGGTCACCGGAAAACCAAGCCTTGACCTTTTGTTACTTTTCCGGCAAGAGAAAAGTAGGAGATAGGACCGACTATATCGTTACCTTACACCTTAATTCCTTGGCTCAACAGCCGAAAAAGTCCCGATAAAAATCCAAGGATTCGAAGATATCTTCCTTCGAAGCGGTCTGATTGATACAAATAGCTCCGATATCGCTCAACAGTGTAAAGTTGATCCGGCCCGATTCATTTTTCTTGTCATGCTGCATCAATTCATACAACCGATCGTATTGACTGCAATCAAAACAAAATGCGCCGTAATAGTCTTTGATAAACCGAAATGTACGTATCATTTTATCCTTGTCGAAACCCAATAATTTGAAGGAAAGATAGAGCTCGCAAACCAACCCCCACACTACAGCATATCCATGAGCTGCCGGACGGTGCTGTTCGTGTGAAAGACTTTCGAAAGCATGCCCTATGGTATGTCCCAGGTTCAACGCTTTCCGAATGCCTTGTTCGGTTGGATCGGCTTTCACAATACGCTCCTTAATTCCGACAGAATAAACCAATAGATCTCTCAACTGCTCATAATCAATATTTTCCGGGTCAAAGAGAAGTAATTTATTCCATTCTGCTTCCGAATCCAGTAAACCGTGCTTTAACATTTCCGCATAACCGGAAAGGAAATTCTCCCGATCCAATGTCTTGAAAAACCGGGTATCGATTAATACAAATTCGGCAGGTGCAAATACCCCTATTTCATTTTTTAACCCATGGAAATTTATGCCTGTTTTTCCTCCTACGGCAGCATCCACAGCACCCAACAAAGTAGTCGGGATATTAATAAAGCGGATTCCCCTTTTAAAAGTAGCGGCAGCAAATCCGCCGATATCGGTAACCATCCCTCCTCCCAAAATAATCAATAGAGATTTACGAGTAGCTCCATTTTCACACAAGTAATTCCAAATAGAACTTAAACTTTCTATATTCTTATGCGTATCATCCGCCGCGATGGTAATCACCCGGTCGTCCGGCAAATTCAATAACGGAAGGCAATATTGACGTGTATTTGTATCCGTTAATATAAATGCCCGGTCAAAATCGATTTGTTGCAAGACCCCGGTAAGTTCAATTCCGGCATCACTGCATTTCAAAACTTGTTGAGACATCAAACAATTATGTTTTATAAATTATTACCAAAAATGTTCAGGCTCGGGTCAAAGAAGTTTTCAAATTCTCAAATACGGTTTTAAGCACGGTTCTTGCAATTTCAAAATGCTCCCGACTAACCCCTTCCAAAGCTGCTTTCATTGTACTTAATACTGTTTGATTGGTGAGCTCTTCCGCCTCCTTGCCCTTTTCTGTCAAATAAATCAAATTAGTCCGTTTATCGGAAAGATCCGATTGTCGGATTACGAGCTGCTGCTTTTCCAAATTATTGATCAATCGGGTCATGGCCGGCTTGTCTTTGAAGGTCATATTGCAAAGCTCCTGTTGGGTCCGCCCGTCTTTATTCCATAAACAGGTAAGTACCGTCC
>DAIQOU010000017.1:0-22924 GCA_036787725.1 Bacteroidales bacterium | reverse complement strand
CACTCTCTCAGTCCCAAAGGGACGACAGGATGCTTAACCGCCGGTGAAGCAACGCGGAACCGGCGGAAATACGAGAGAGCACCCCTTTGCCCCGTAGGTTCCGCATCGATTCGTCCCCTCCTTTCTGCCTTTCGCGCTTTCTACCTTTAATAACGAATAATTAATATACCCGACTCGCAATTATTCAATATAAATATATAATTTTGCAAGTTCAAACAGAAAACAATATGTTGGAAATGAATAGTGTTCCGGAAGAAGGAAAGAAAAGCCTGAATTTTATAGAAGCGATTATCGAAAAGGATTTGGAAGAAGGGAAAAACGACGGGAGGTTGCAGACCCGTTTTCCGCCGGAGCCCAACGGTTACCTGCATATCGGGCATGCCAAAGCCATTTGTATGGATTTTGGTGTTGCACAAGAATACGGCGGGATTTGTAATCTGCGTTTTGACGATACTAACCCGGTGAAAGAAGATGTGGAGTACGTTGATTCCATTATGGAAGATATTCGCTGGCTGGGATACGAATGGAAAAATGTTTTTTATGCTTCCGATTATTTCGGACAACTCTATGACTTTGCCGTTTATTTGATCAAGGAAGGAAAAGCTTATGTGGACGAACAATCGGCAGAAGAGATTGCACGCCAAAAAGGAACCCCCACCCAAGCAGGTACGGAAAGTCCTTACCGTAATCGTCCGGCAGAAGAAAGTTTGGATTTGTTCGAACGGATGAATAAAGGGGAGTTCGAAGAAGGATCCATGGTGTTGAGAGCTAAAATAGACATGGCTTCTTCCAACATGCATTTCCGCGATCCGATCATTTACCGGATCATTTATCATCCTCATCATCGTACGGGAACCGAGTGGAAAGTATATCCCATGTATGATTTTGCACATGGACAAAGTGATTATTTTGAAGGAGTCACCCATTCCATTTGCACATTGGAATTTGTAGTTCACCGCCCTTTATACGATTGGTTTGTAGATCGTTTGGAAGAATGCAACAATCGTTACGATTATCGTCCCCGACAATATGAATTCAACCGTTTAAACCTTACTTATACCGTAATGAGCAAACGTAAACTGCTTCAACTGGTTCAAGAAGGATTGGTTAACGGTTGGGACGATCCCCGAATGCCGACCATTTGCGGTTACCGGAGAAGAGGATATACTCCGGAAGCCATCCATAAATTCATAGACAAAATAGGATATACCAAATACGACGGCCTCATTGATGTAGCGTTGTTGGAATATGCGGTACGAGAAGACCTGAATATAAAAGCTCCCCGGGTATCCGTAGTATTAGACCCTGTTAAATTGGTCATTACCAATTATCCGGAAGATCAAGTAGAAATGATGGAAGCCGTAAACAATCCCGAAGATGAAAGTATGGGCAGCCATGAAATTCCGTTTACCAAAGAATTGTATATTGAAAGAGAAGACTTCATGGAAGATGCTCCGAAGAAGTTTTTCAGGATGACTCCGGGTAAGGAAGTGCGACTTAAGCATGCATACATCGTAACCTGTACCGGATGCAAAAAAGACGAAGCCGGCAATATAACCGAAATATATGCAGAATATGATCCGGTGACCCGCAGCGGCATGGAACAAAGCGGACGAAAAGTTAAAGGAACCTTACATTGGGTTTCAGCTTCCCGCAGTATTTCTTGCGAAGTGAGATTATACGACCGATTATTCGGTATTGAAAATCCGGCAGAAGAAAAAGATAAAGACTTTCGGAGTCTTTTAAATCCCGATTCATTAAAAGTCCTGACCAATTGCCGGGCCGAACCGATATTGGAGAAAGCACAACCTTACGATCATTTCCAGTTTCAACGATTGGGCTATTTTAATGTGGATCCGGATTCCGATCCTTCCCGCTTAATTTTTAATCGTACCGTACCGTTAAAAGATTCTTGGGGAAAGATCAAACAAAAAGATAATTAGAATTAAGAATCGCCACCTATACCGGACCGCCTTTAACTGCCGGGTTAATCGGCTTCCGGGTATATATTGGCTTCAACCAAATGAAAATGCTTGAATTCAACTTCACCAACGGAAGTAGAAATAATGAAGAATATCCCGATTACTTTACTGCTTGGGACCGAGCCGTTAAAGCCGGTTTAAACCCCGGCTATGTCGAACCGGACGATATTTGTGATATAATTGACATTTACCTGTCGGAAGGGAAAGTAAACCGGGCAAAATTTGCGATAGAGTATGCTTTCAAACTGTATCCCGGCAATGAAGAGCTTGTCTATGAAGTACTGCTTCTGCTGAATGATTACGAGTTGTGGAATGACTTGTTGGAATTATCCGAAAAGCATAAAGATATGAAACAGGTTTGGGCAGACGGACACAAACTTACCGCTTTACTTCACCTGGGAATGGAAGAGGATGCTTTTCATTTCTTTAAAAAATTGAAGGATAAATACGTCGACGATAAAGAAAACCTTTCTATTGTTTACCAGGCTATGGGAGAAGCATTGTATGAAATGGATTTGTATACTGCTTCTATCGATGTGGTAAAAGAGGCTCTTGCCGTGGTGGGCCGTGATGTAAATTTGTATTGGATCCAACTTCAATCTTACTTGGCATTGGAGGATAAAGAAAATGTAGAAGCATTAAGTCTGATCATTCGCAAAATGAACCCTATGGATCCGGAAACCTGGAACCGTCTCGGAGGCGTTTACAAAGAAATCGGAGAAACCGGAAAAGAAATTGAAGCCTACGAATTTGCTTACTCATTAGGTTATAAGGATTCTCAAATGCTGTTGGAAATGGTATATGCCTATGAAAAGAACGGCAATCTGAACAAAGCATTGGGAAAAGCGGAAGAATACCTTGCATTACATCCGGACAGCTATTTATTAAATCTGATGGCTGCCAATATTTGTTCTCAGAAAGAAGATTGGGCGAAGGCTCTTCATTTCGTAAACAATGCGCTTACCTTGGAACCCGAAAGCGAAGCTTTATATATTTATAAATCCAATTTCCTGTTGAAATTAGGAGAACAAAAAAAAGCAATTATGGTGTTGGAAGAAGGGATCGAAAAAACAAAGGATACAACAGGAGAATTAACAAAACGATTAAAAGAATTGCAAGATGAAACCGGGGATTCTTATTCTTATTGATCCCGACTCAAAAAATAATTGTATTTTTGCTCGGCACAAACAGTGCGTTAAGATGACAAGGGATTCTAATTTTTAATACACAGTTTCAATTCAGATATTTATGGCAAAGATAAAAGGAGCAATAACAGTAAATACCGAACGATGCAAAGGATGCAATCTTTGCGTGGAGGAATGTCCGGTTGATGTTCTTGCCTTAAAAAAAGAAGTTAACAGTAAGGGGTATCAATTTGCATATATGGCTAATCCCGATGCTTGTATCGGTTGTGCAAGTTGCGGCTATGTTTGCCCCGACGGTTGTATCACAGTTTACAAGGTTAAACTATAAACCTTTCGAAAGATGGCAGAAGAAATTAAGTTAATGAAAGGCAATGAAGCCATTGCACATGCAGCCATTCGCTACGGCGCCGATGGCTATTTCGGTTATCCGATTACCCCTCAATCGGAGATCATGGAAACACTGATGGAAGAAGAGCCGTGGAAAACAACGGGAATGGTTGTACTTCAAGCAGAAAGTGAAGTATCAGCTATTAACATGGTTTACGGGGGAGCTGCTTGCGGTAAGCGGGTGATGACTTCCTCTTCAAGTCCGGGTATCAGTCTGAAACAAGAAGGCATTTCATATATGGCCGGAGCCGAATTGCCGGCTTTGATTGTAAACATTATGCGGGGAGGACCCGGTTTGGGAACAATTCAACCCAGCCAGGCCGACTATTTTCAAACGGTTAAAGGAGGCGGTCACGGAGACTATCGTCTGATTACATTGGCGCCTGCTTCCGTACAGGAAATGGCTGATCATGTGGTCTTGGGATTCGATTTAGCATTCAAATATAATAATCCGGTTATGATTCTTTCGGACGGAGTGATCGGACAAATGATGGAAAAAGTAGTACTTCCCGAATTTCGTCCCCGTAAAACGGAAGAAGAAATAAGAAAAGAACAACCTTGGGCCACCTTGGGAAAACCCGCTTCACGCGGCCCCAATATCATCACTTCGTTAGAACTGGATTCGGGTCGGATGGAACAACATAACATTCGTTTTCAGGCAAAATACAAAAAGATTGAAGAGAATGAAGTGCTGTACGAAGAATTGAATTGCGAAGATGCCGACTACTTGATTGTTGCATTCGGATCGTCTGCACGGATCAGTCAAAAAGCTATACAATTGGCTGCGGAAGAAGGGATTAAAATCGGATTATTTCGTCCGATTACGCTATGGCCTTTTCCTGCTAAAGCGTTGGCATCGTATATCGGAAAAGTAAAAGGCATACTGACGGTAGAGTTGAATGCCGGACAAATGATCGAGGATGTCAAACTGGCTGTCGAATGCAAAATAAAAACCGAACATTTCGGACGGCTGGGAGGAATAGTACCGACTCCGGATGAAGTGGTCAAGGCATTGAAAGAAAAATTAATTGATTGACACCGATCGAATTCAAAAACAAGAAAATCATGGATATCGCAGAAATAATAAAACCCGAAAACCTGGTTTATAATAAACCTAAATTGATGAATGATAATGCCATGCATTATTGTCCGGGATGCAGTCACGGGGTCGTACATAAACTGGTAGCCGAAGTGATTGAAGAAATGGGATTGGAAGAAAAAACCATCGGCATTGCTCCGGTAGGATGTGCCGTTTTTGCCTACAATTACTTGGATATAGATTGGCAGGAAGCTGCTCACGGAAGGGCTCCCGCACTGGCTACGGCAGTGAAACGATTAAATCCGGACAAAATGGTATTCACTTATCAGGGAGATGGAGATTTGGCCGCTATCGGTACCGCCGAAACCATTCATGCCTGCAATCGGGGTGAAAATATCGTCATTATTTTTATTAATAATGCCATTTACGGTATGACCGGGGGCCAGATGGCTCCTACCACGTTGTTGAATATGAAAACTTCGACCTGTCCCTACGGACGGAATGAACAATTAAACGGTTATCCGTTGAAAATTTCCAATTTATTGGCACAATTGGAAGGAACTTGTCTGGTAACCCGTCAAACCGTCCATTCCGCACCGGCTATAAAGAAAGCGAAACGCTTCTTGAAAAAAGCCTTCCAAAATGCAATGGACGGAAAAGGAACTTCGGTAGTCGAATTTGTATCTACCTGTGCTTCCGGATGGAAAATGACTCCCGCACAAGCTAATCAATGGATGGTAGAAAATATGTTACCCATGTATCCGTTGGGAGAATTAAAAGATATTTGATAAACAATATAAGTCATATGGTTAAGCATATTGTTATTTGGAAACTGAAAGAAGAATATAGAGACAAAGCTTCTTTACTGAAACAAGAGTTGGAAGCATTGAACGGACAAATTCCCGAATTGATTAAACTGGAAGCCGGAATCGACTTTTCCGATACGGAAACCAGCGGAGATTTGGTATTGTACTCCGAATTCGCTACAAAAGAAGATTTGGAAGTATATCAAAAGCATCCGAAACATCAAGCTGTAGGAGTTATGATACGGGAATTGGTTTGCGAAAGAAAGATGGCAGATTATATTGTTTAATACAATCGGAAAAATTATGACACACGAAATTATTATAGCCGGCTTCGGAGGACAAGGAGTCCTTTCCATGGGAAAGATATTGGCTTATGCCGGACTGATGGAAGAGAAAGAAGTCAGTTGGTTTCCTTCTTACGGGCCGGAACAACGGGGTGGAACCGCCAATGTAACCGTTATTCTGAGCGATGAAAAAATCAGTTCTCCCGTGTTGAATGTATATGATATTGCGATTATCCTGAATCAGCCTTCGCTGGCAAAGTTTGAACAAACGGTAAAGCCCGGGGGGATTTTGATTTATGATAAATACGGTATTCCCAATCCTCCGCAACGGAAAGATATCCGGGTCTTTGAGGTGGATGCAATGAATACAGCCATGTCCGAAGGATATGAAAAAGCGTTTAATATGGTTGTATTGGGAGGAATGTTGAAGACCTGTCCGTTGGTAAAATTGGAAAGCGTAATGGCAGGATTAAAAAAATCGTTGCCGGAACGGCATCACAAATTGTTGCCTATGAATGAAAAGGCAATTCTGAAAGGAATGGATATCATAACACAACTTTAACTGCAGGCCCTTTGAAAAAAGGAATATTCATATTGTTGATCATCAGTTGTTTCATTTCTCCGGGTTTCATTCTTTCCGGACAGGAAAGTATTTCGACCGATACACTTGAAACGGATTTCATAACAGTAGCGGATACGCTTCTTCAAGAAGACAAGCCGACCGGGTTGGCGGATCGGCTTGTCGAAACTTACAAAAATACGGATATTTCTTCTATTCAACGGATCGATACAGCTAATTCTATTTATTACTGGCGTATCAGTAAATTCACCGGGGAACGAATGCCCGGTAATCCCGATACATTATTAACGGATTTTCCCAACCGGAGATCGGCAGAGGGAAATTCGGTTTCCATGTCTTACTTGGGTAATTTGGGTTCTCCCGGAGAGTCGCGTATCTTTTCGGAAAGGAAGGAGCGGGGCCGTTTTATGTTTTGGGATATATATGAACCTTACCGGCGTTCTCCCGATAAATACGATTTTATCAATACAAAAATACCTTATTCCAACCTTACTTATCAAAGCGCCGGAAGCGGACAAAGTAAGGAAGAACGATTATTGGGAAAACTTTCTCTCAATATAGGAAAGTCCCTGAATGTAGGAGTAGATGTAAATTACTTATATGCCCGGGGCTATTATCAGTCGCAATCGGTAAAACAGTTAGACTGGGTATTCTTCGGCAGTTATCTGACCGACCGACATAACCTGCATGTTTTTATCAATCCGGCAGACTATACAAATGCAGAGAATGGAGGACTTGAAAATGACAGTTCCATTGTTTATCCCGATTTGTACGGAAAACGAAAACCGACCGAAATGCCGGTTAATTTCATCGACACATGGAACCGTCTGAAGAGTACTCAATACTATTTTACTTACCGGTATAACTTGGGATTTGAACGGAATACCGATCGTCGGGACGAAGAAGGAAATACCGTTAAACAGTTTGTTCCGGTGGCCGGATTGATTTATACTTTTGACTATAAAACACACAAAAGACAGTTTGACTCGAAAGACACGATTTCATTGAACGATATCTATAAGTTTACTGTCAGTCCGCTAAAAGAGAGGGACAACAATATAACAGTAAAAGACTCCACTTCGTATTGGGAATGGAAAAATACAGTAGGGTTATCTTTGCGGGAAGGATTCAGTTCCTGGGCCAAATTTGATTTGACGGCTTTTTTAACGCAAGATATCCGAAATTATACCTTAATGGACACCACTCATTTGAATGATACCACTATTTTAAATAAAAAATATAGAGAAACGTCTACTTATATCGGAGGGGAATTAACTAAAGATTCCGGAAAATACTTTCGTTATCGGGTGAAGGCGCTCTTCGGAGTTATAGGAGATAATTTAGGAGACATAGATGTTTCGGGAAATGTAGAGACCCGAATTCCTTTGTTGGGAGATACTGTTTCCGTGGAAGGATTCGGACATCTTAAAAACCTGGAGGCTACCTTATATGAAAATCATTTTCGCGGAAGGTATTTCTGGTGGGATAATGATTTTGATAAGACCCGAAGATTATACTTAGGTGGAGGAATCGGTTTTCCGAAGACAAAAACAACGGTTAAACTGGCAGTGGAAAATATATCCAACTATATTTATTTCGGACCGAAAGGTACTCCACAACAGGAATCCGGAAGTATAAGGGTATTAACGGGAACCTTAGAACAAAATGCCAAACTGGGTCCTCTCCACTGGAATACTCAATTGGTATATCAAACCGGGGATAAAGAAGAAGTCTTACCTTTACCCGAATTGAACCTCTATTCCAACTTGTACTTGCAATTTAAGATAGCCAAAGTATTAACCGTTCAATTGGGAGGAAATGTACATTATTTTTCTAAATACCATGCCCCTGCTTACGATCCGGTAATTCAACAATTTCGTCTTCAAGACCCGGAGCGTGAAAATTATGTGAAGATAGGTAATTACCCGTTGATTAACGGATATCTTAATTGTCACCTGAAATATACCCGATTCTTTATTGAATTTTATAATATCGGGGCTTCTTTTATTAATCAACCTGCTTATTTTTCGGCCCCTCATTATCCCGTAAATCCCATGATATTTAAAATGGGATTGTCATGGGACTTCCATAACTGATAAAGATGAACGCACGTAAATTGACCAAACTGTATTTATTTCTACTACTGATCACTTGCTTACTGATGGTGGGGCTATGGAATATCATGCAGAAAAAAAAGGAATATGTTCCTCGCGACTATCCGGAAATAGCAAAGGACGGTGTTTTGAAAATTGTAACCTCATACAATTCGATTGATTATTATGTATCGGGGGATACCATTGAAGGTTTTCAGTATAAGTTGTGCAAAGAAGTAGAAAAACAATCGGGATTACCGGTAGAAATATTCTTGGAAAACAACTTACAAAGCTGTATTGAAGGATTGAAAGAACAAAAATACGATATTATTGCGCGTAATATTCCGGTCACTACCGAAAGTCGGGATTGGCTAATATTTTCCGATCCGATCTCGTTGGGCAAACAAATACTTGTTCAACGTACCGCAGAGTATAATAATGGAGAACCTCCGATACGGAATCAGATCCGTTTGGGTAAAAAAACAGTTTATGTACCTCATAACTCCCCTACCTTGTTACGATTAAAAAATCTGGCGGAAGAAATTGCCGATACCATCTATGTCAAAGAGGAAGAGTTGTACGATGCGGAACAATTGCTCTACATGGTAGCGAAAGGAGACATCGATTACGCTGTCATTGACCGGGAAATTGCCTTGAAAAACAAACAACATTTTCCTCAAATCGATATCAAAACCGATATCAGTTTTACTCAATTCCAAGCTTGGGCATTAAGGAAGGATTCCCCGGTTTTATTGGACAGCCTGAATAATTGGTTAAAACGAGCTTATCGGGAAAACAAAATCTCTTTCCACAAATAAGTTGGTTTTAATTTCATTTAATCTTCATTTTTCGCGAAGGAAAAGGAATGGATCCCGGCATAATTAATCACTCTTTCTTCCTTTTTTCCGGTGGTACCATTAAAAATACATATTCTATCGGGACCTGTCGTCTGACATGTTATAATCCATTCGTCCTCATTTTCTTTTATATCCAATATGTCTGAAGTATTTGCACTTAACATACCGGCTATTTTCCCTTTACATCGGATGGCAGTTATGCTATATCGTTCTACATCCACCTTAAAATTCTTATTACTGAACATGAAATGAGCCGGCCGGGAGATAAGATTACTTTTCCAATCCACATTTAAAAGGTAGAGAGTTCTCAGATCACCGGCATCCCATACAGAAAAGTCTATATAGGAAGAAGAGTCGACCCATCCTTTTTCAAATTCATTGTACGTAATATCTCCGGCAATTCTTTTCATATCTTCCTTATATTGCTCTCGAATAGCATCTTCAGCCGGATAAACACTTTCGGGATAATAGATAATGCTGCCTTTACCCAATGAGAGAATCGTTTTATCTTTATATGTTTTATAATCTACACCCAATAAAGTTGTTATTACAGTATCATCTTCCGGAAATGCGGGAGGAAGATGCGGTTGCAGTTCACTATTTAAATGAGCCGCGCTCAGCAGAAGTATCCCTCCCCGTTCTACAAACTTCTTGAGGCGAATAAAATCACCATTATTAAACGTATTCCATCCTAAAAACATGATGGCCTTATATCGGTTCATGACCTCATCGGATGCTTCAATAGGAAGAATATCGATCGGTCCGTACGGAGTGGAAGTAAACAATCCGTCGGTACTGCAATAATTGACGTTATTTTCCGGATAAAAGACTTTCAAAAGATCAAAGCTTTCCATCGCTTTATTAAAAGCCCATTTATCTTCATTCTGTGACCAAATGGAGGTACGACCAAACGATTTCCATGCGTCATTACGACCCTGTATAACCGCAATCCGGGTATTTAAATAGCCTCGACGGGAGTGAGTTTGTATGTAATCAAGAATTCGATGCTGTGCATAAAGGTGTTCTTTTCCCGCCGGAGTATACCGATCGTTAGCATATTCGTCTGTCCATAGTCCTTCTTCTGTATTGATATGAGAAGAACCGTGTATATAAGCCACAGCCAAAGATAAATAAAAACGCAAAGAATGTTTCGGATCGGTAAAAGGCGCAGAACCCCATTGCACCGCGTGCAAAGAGCCGAAATAAGGTTTGTTATAGGCTCTTGAAGCACCTCGCAGGGATGACATAACAATATCTTCCGGACCATACATTTGTTCCGCACCCAACCACTCGTAACCGGCCTGATATAAATATCTGAATAAGGTAGAAGGTCCGGTATGCCTTGTGCTTTCTCCTCTTGAATAGCTTAAATTAGCCACTAATTTTTCGGCTCCGTCGGCCATATCCTTTACCCCGAACGGATCATAATGTATAAAAATTCCGTGATCGGTATATATAGGCCTGTGTTTTGCAAATATACCGCCATACGGCCTTGTTCGGGCCGCCAAGTCGGAATGTAAGCCATTATAAAGAAAATGTTGCCAATAATAATATCCGCCGTCATTTTCATGAGCCTGTTTTCCTTGAAACAGGGGTGATTGAAGTGAAGCTAAAGCCGGGTTGATTCTTGTGGCGGCCAATGTCCGTCCTTCTACTTGCCACGCATAAGGAATATGCATTTTATTTAACAAAGAAGTATAATGCCCGATGACATTTTCGTCTGTAATCCTCACCCCGCTCCATTGATATGAAGGTCTGAACTGATACCAATTTCCGATGCGATTTTGGAGATACCATTTGAAAAACTCGTTGTAAGGCTCATATTCTTTATCAATATGTATTTCATCACCGGAAGATAAATACACCCGGTCTTTTTCTTTTACTATCATCTGTTCTATAGTACCTTTCCATTCGGTGGTACCGGTTGAAAATACAAATGGAACTTGTGTATCTGCGTTCAGAGCCGAAAATTGTATGGTATGTAATCCCGGCTTATCTAAAGTGAGTTGCTTATCGATCCAATGTATGGAAGAATACTCAGATGAAGCCGTTAATGTTATATCCGGTTTATTGGTTTCGATTAATACAGCCGCAGTATCTCCAACGCTTACAAAACGAGGAACAGCAATAATCTCGACCTCCCGTGCACTTTTTTCCAATAGTTGTAATGATCGAAGCTCATAGGGAAACGCCGCACGATGCGGTTCTTTAAGCAGGGTCAGTTTCAATTTGCCCTCTCCTGCCATACGGCTTGGTAAGGGAATATAGAAATCAGCGATATTGGAAGCCCGGTCGAATATATTCCCTTCAAATAGAGTTTGTCCCTTGAATTCCAATTTCCATTTCGGCCAACTGCGAGTAGCCAGGTTAACACCTACCCAATAATTATAATTATCCGGTCTTTTCTCATTCCGGACAAATGGAGAAATAAAAACAGCCTTTCCGTCCTGATAGAATTGAGGTGCCTCCACCCAACATTCGCCGCTGAAACCGGTTCCTCCGACTCTTATTAATATAGCAGATAGATTTTCCGACAGAGGAATATTCTTTTTCAATAATTTGAAATTCCCGGTTCCTTCCGGTACCGGTACATATAACACCGAATCGGGTCGGTCATAAATTTCATCCGGATGTCTTCCTGCTTTTTTATAATACAGTTGAAGCTCAACCCCAAAATCACCGGCCCCCTCCACTTTCAAATTTGTTCGTTTATATGCCATTTGAATATCCACACTCCCCTCATCAAAATTTATACCGGTAATTCTGTTATAAGCATAACGTTCAAAACGATCCTTATTCCCTTTAAAATAAAGAGAATAAGGATCCCGGTATGTATTGAGGGAATCCAAATTGTCATCAATTAAATACTCCTGTTGTCTGAAGTATTCTTCTCCCCGGGAACTGAATTTACCCGGCATTTTCACTCCTCCCACCACCCGAAGGATACGTTTTACCGGATAGCCCGGCTCTTCAAAGGCAACATCCCGTTCTACCGATTTCCCCGGCTCTATCTGCATAAACCCTTGCTCTCCTGCCAAGGGATATAGGATAATCCTTTGTTCTGTTTGCAATTGCGCCCGGATTGATGTCACAATGGAGCAAAAAATGAAAAAAACGAATCTTATACGTATCATGATTTTTATATGAATACTGTTATAAACAACCTAAAAAACGATTTCTCCCATTATATTAATTGCATACCTACCTTCTTCGTCTATCCGGTGCCTGAGATTCTTATTGGGAACCCATTTAACATCATACAAAGGGTTGTAACGCAGCGATTCATCGCTGTCGGGCATCCATATTCCCACTTCATATTTTCCTTTTAAATGAACGGGAACGATTCCTTTCAACTGATAAATAACAGGGCGGTAAGTCTTTAATCGGGGATCGTAGGGTTGCCAATCACGCGGATTTGCTTCTATTCTGATTTCCTTAACCACTTTGTTCCGGCTGTCGATAAAAACAAGATAAACCGGTTTTGGATTAATAACAGAAGCAAAACCGGTATTGGAAAACCGGAAATTATATTCCATATTCTTTCCGGCAGATCGAATGGAAGAACCGAGCATATTCAATCGATAGCCTAAATGATCTCGAACAAACTCAAAAAAAGAACGAGCTACCGCTTTCCCTTCCTCATTCAGAAAATAATCATCGGAAAACAAAATGTTATTCTTCTTAAGGAATTCCGGATATACTTTTAAGTTCTTCCAAGATCTTATATTTAACTGATAATTTTGAGTAATATCAAATGCCGAATAATGATGATCACGGAGTATCTTCAAAGTGGTTTCGGGGCTGATAAGCGCAGCCAGGCCCCACTCTGTATTTTCATCGTATGGAATTTCTCCGCTCATGAAAAAGAAAGGAGATTCATTCTCCACCTGTTTATACCACTTACTTCCGGGTACAAAATCATTTCCCGGCGCATGACTGTGTTCTCCTGCCGTAAAATAATCATTAGCATATCCTATACGAACCTTGTCCTCCTCTTTGATTTTTAATTTATTCTTATGATCCGGCACTCTGATTTGTAAACTGTACGGATGGGGATATGCTTTCAGCAACGCATTGACAACAGCGTTTTTAGCATCCGCATCATCTTGTAAAGGAGTAGTATGCCATTCGCCCCATGCTCCGAGAAAACCGATTTGCATGGTTGTGATTAATCCTCTGTTTTTCTCTAATAAGGGTGTTAATTGTTCAATATGTCGCAATATTTGTTTTTCGGATTCTCCACCGGAGGTGTTGAGTCCTTTCCAATTGTAGGCGAATCGAAGGATTGCTTTATATCCTTTCCGTTTCAGGTTATCAAACAATGTTTGTATATTTTCCAATCCTTCCGGAGAAATGTCTTTATCAACCCATTCCGAAAGATAAACATACAACTGGAGTAAAGTGAGAGCCTCATTTTGAGCTTCAAAAGCCTTTTCTCTTTCTTCAATAAACCCTTTCGGAAAAAGTTCGTCTTTCCGAAACGGATTGGTCATCGTATGAGCAAAATAGTTCGATTCCAAATGAAATCCCCTATCCGGATTGCGGAGGGGTTCTATTCCTATGATTTCGTCTCCTTCACGTTGAGCTTTCCCGGAGAAAACGGTAAATAACAGTAAAAAGGCAAGCAAAAATATACGTTTGATTTTCATGGATATTGGATTATAATAATCAGATAAATGAGGCTGTCTCAAAGAACATTGTTTTTGAGGCAGCCTCCCGGAATCAGAAATTAACTTCTCCGATAATATTTATCCGGTAACTTCCGGTCCGGATAATCTTTGTATTGGCAAATATAATAGAGAATACATCCATATCCCGGAGTTCCTCCGTCGGGTCGGGCAACCACAATCCGATGGTATATTTACCGGAAAGGGAGACAGGTATATTTCCTTTAATGACATGATATATCTGTTTAAAATCATTTGTTTTGGGATCATGAGGTTGCCAACTCCTCGGATCTGCATCCAAATCCACAATTTGAACCGGATTGTGTTGTTCATCCAGAAATACGAGTTTAACCGGACGAGGATTAAGAAGGGTAGAAAAACCGGTATTATAGATGGTAATATTATAATTCAATTGCCCGTTGACGACTTCCAGTTTTGTTTTCTCGAAGTCTGCATACAATCGATATCCCAGGTGATCCCTTATAAATTGATAGGCCGACCGGGCAACCCATTTTCCTTCCTCGTTACGGAAATAACTATCGTCGAAAAGAACATTCATGTTTTTCAATGCGTCTGGAGTCAACTCATATTTTTTCCAATTGGCAAAATTCAGTGCATTATTTTGAGTGACATCAAAAGCACTGTAATGGTGTTCTTTGAGTGCTCGTATCGAATTGGGCACAGAGATAAGGAAATCCAGTCCCCATGCTGTTTCTTCATCATAAGGAATTTCTCCCACGACTTTCACATAAGGACCTTTTTCCTGCACCTGAACATAATCCGGAGAGCCAAACGTATAATCATTCCCGGGTGCGGCAGGATGTTCCGAAGCCGTAAAATAATCATTGGTATATCCGACCCGTTTTACATATTCATCACCCAATCCTCGTCGAATGAATTCAGCTAAATGACTCGGGTAACGCAACGCCATGAATCGGTCCGGATAGGCATCCAATATTTCTTTTACCAATTTGGTTTTATTGTCCCAATCCGTACTCATGGGCGATTGATTTCCCTCTCCCCAAGCTCCGATGAATCCCATTCGCCATAAATCAATGATTCCTATATTTTTTTCCATAAACGGTTTCAATTGTTTAAGATGCCTGAAAACATCATCAAAATCGGCTTCCGTTGCATACGGATCATAATCATAAGCAAAAACAATATGTACTTTATAGCCCACTTCTTTAGCATTATCCAATACCTTTTGCATATTCTCGAAAGCTTCCGGAGAAATATCCTTTCCGACAAAATCACTCAAATAAAAAGTCAGTTGAGTAAGAGAAAGACTATCCGACAATGCATTGTTCAACGTTGCGACTTCGGGTATCCAAAGATTCGGATAGAATACTTTATGCCAAGGATTTTCCAAACTGTGGGCAAAATAGTTACTTTCCAGATTATATCCTCGTTCCGGATTGCGAATAGCTTTGATAGCAGTAAGCGGGCCTACGGTTTCCGGCGGTTCCGGTTCTTCTTCCGAAGAACCGCCGCCATATTCCCACACAGGATAGACCGGAGTGTCATCGGTACATGCAAGTACCGACAACACAAATATACATACAGATATAATTGAGAATGTTCTGATATAGCGCATAATAAAGTTTATTAGTTTTTAATTGTCATATATAAGTCTTACACTCGCCCCTACGGACCAAACTTCCCATATAGCAAAGTGGTCGAGCATGGCTGCACGATGGATATCTTCTTCGATTCCCGTTGCCATGATATAACAGAAAGTAGTATTAGTGATGGATTTATCCTCTCCTTGCTGTTGTCCGGCGGTAACAAGTCCCAATTTCCATTTATTGGCTTTGGGGTCAGATTGGGTTGATTCATAATTATAGAATACAGGATCTCGAAGCACATTGTAGGTATCTTCCCGAGCCATTGCTTCTTCGTAAAGTTCACGACACTCTGCAATGGTAGGTATTCTCCAACCGGGAGACGGCAGTTTCCGGAACATCTCCGGATTAGGACGATAATATCCTCCAAAAGCTTGGATTTGCTCTTCAGTATACAAATGAGATGGAGCAAACATATAGTTAGCTTCTTCAATATTCGAACCGTCCGGATATTTTTCAGTACGCAGATTCTCTGCAAGCCAATACTGTATCTTACCGTCTCGGTACGATATTTTAGCCACCTTATAAGTAATGACTTCATTGCCGCGTATGTCTTTGAATATCATCATCGGATCGATTTCAACCGACGAAGAAGAACGAGATAAGTATTCACCGTTTTTATCCTTCTTGATATTCCAATAAATACGCAATGATTTAAACGGATGATTTGAATACTTGATGAACACATCTTGCAATTGATTTTGACTGAGCCCGGCGCTTTTACCGGCTCCTACGGGATAAGTCATCACTTCTCCGCTCATTTCACTGTTGTCGGAAAATACGATGGAATATTCGGCAGCCGGTTCTTCCCCTTCTGTATCCCATGTAAAATTAACAGGCAGTTCCGGCCTTTCACTATCTAACGAGATCAATTTTTGATTTTCGGGCAGTAAAAGTCTCGATATTAATCTCTTTATATGGAGAGTTCTGATCTCTTTAGCAGCAATGCCGGTATGATTGGTCGGTTTGGCAGCCCAATATACAATTCCCGTTTTTCCGTTATCTATACCAAATTCAGAAGTAATCTTATCTAATTCTTCTGCTTTGACAGTATAAGATTTACTCTCGCCGGCTTTAAAATAAACAGGCTCAAGCAGCATATCGTTTCCGCTAAGTACCAGAGTTGTTCCGCCTTCTGCAGTCTCGTTCCAAGAAAAAGTATATTCATCTACCGCCATTTCATTCAGGTCGATCTCCGTTTCGGGTTCCGGAGAGATTAATGTAATATCGGAAACGGGAACTTCTACATTATAACTGTCGTCATCTTGACAAGATAACAATATACCTGTTATCGCCGGTATTAAATATAAGATATGTTTTTTCATTTTTTCAGATTTTTAATTAATAACCCGGATTTTGTTCTACCAATCCTTGCGATTCATAAATAATACTCGGCGGTATGGGAAATCTTTCGTATTTATACTTTCCATCTACCCGGGTTGTAATTTTCCCCGTAGGTTGACCTTCGTATTCTGCTTTCTTTACTGCCGCTTCAATGAATTTGCCATGTCGTATTAAATCTTGACGACGCACTCCTTCATAATAAAACTCATGTCCTCGTTCCAAAAGAAGTTTATCCAAAAAGTTTTCCGCACCGATAAAATCACCTGCTGTATAAGAATTGAGTCCGGCCCGGTTACGTACCATATTTAAAAGATCAACAGCTTCTTGAGTTACACTTTTGCGATTTCTGACAATAGCCTCAGACAAAAGAGTGATTACATCGGCATAACGATAAATGGGAATATCTATTTCACAATTTTCTCCCACGACTCCTTCCATTCCGAATTTTTGAGGAACAGCCCCTTTATATAATGCACCTTGAATACCACTGTCTCTATCCAGTTTCTTATTATGTAATACTCCTTCTGTTCCGGTATATTCTCCCACCAGCCTTTCCAATCGTTTGTCATTCGGTTCATAAGTTTCATAAAAAGGCCATGCGACTTTGAACCCGCCCCATTTGGTAATGGTTTTTCCGGTCGGAGACGGATAGTCCGAAGGCAGGGCATGCGCATGCCATTTATGCTCCAAGATACCGGCTTTAGCGGTTGCAGCAAAAATAGTTTCCGTATTTTTTTCGGTAGCAAGATCAAACAAAGAATTGTAATTCTCTACCAGTCGGTAACCATATTCCGGTTTTTGAAGTTCACGTCCTATCGCTTCTGCTTTCTCCCATTGTTTGGTCAACATATAGAATTTGAGGAGAACAGTGTTGGCCAATCCCTTCGTAAAACGACCGTAATCCGACGAACCGTAACTGTAGGGCAATACTTCGGCCGCTTCCAACAAGTTACTTTCAATGAATTGGTGCATTTCTTCATCTGTTTGACGAGGAATCGGCTTTTCTTCATCTGCATTTTGAAGTGTTTCCAAATCGGCGATTTGTATAGGACCATACAAATCATAAAGAATAAAAGCCAAGAATCCTCTTCCGCATTTCAGTTCGGCAATGAACCGTTCTTTTAATTTTTCATCCATGGATACATTTTTAATTTTTTCTATCGACATAGTCATCATGGAAATATAATTGTAAGAACGGTATTGGCACCTGCTCCCGTCGTTGATGTGCCAGTCGTCTGCTTCGTAAGAGTTATATACCGTTGTCCATCCCCAAGAGTTTTCTCCAATATCGGTTACCATTTCCGAATTGGTAAAATAACCTGCATCCGGATAAAAAACTCCCCATGGAGAAAAAACAGTATAACAGGTACCCGTAAGAAGTGCATTGGCGTCTTCGGCATTGGTGGGAAATCCCATTTCTTCGCCGATCTGATCGTACAGACTGCTTTCCAACTCACAAGCGGTTATCAACACCGCTGCTGTTATGAATAATATGATTTTATGAAATAAATATTTTTTCATGATATTCAGTTTTATACTTTAAGTTCTTAAAAAGTGATATTCAACCCCATTCCGAAAGATCTTATATTCGGATAGGGAAAATCGGATCCCCCATCTGTTTCGGGATCCAAACCGGTCCAATTGGTAATGACAAACGGATTATTAACATTGGCATAAATGCGCACATTTTCGGCAATATTTTTCTTTATCGGAATGGTGTATCCCAATGTCATACTTCCGCAACGGATGTAGTAAACATTTTTTACATAATAATCGCCCCACCCGTAAGTACCCGCTTTCAAGAAAGTAGGATGATCGGATGCCTGATTATTACTGTTAAATGATCTGTTGGCCCAAACGGAAACATTCACCGCTTGATTTGTATCCATGAATGTCCACTTTTCTTTATAGCTAGCTCCTTTTTTATTTCCGGTTTCTCCATAAAAATAGATGTTAAAATCAAAGTTCTTATAGCGGAACGTATTGTTAAATCCGAAATACAATTGCGGAGAACCGCTACCCTGATAAATTTGGTCTTCGTCATCTATTACACCATCTTCATTCCGGTCTTTGAGAATAATCATTCCGGGCAATAAATCTTTTTGTGCATCGGGAACCGGATCTCCCGGCCGCATAATCCCCACTGCTTCGTAAGCCCACCAGGCATGTAGGGGATCATCATGCTTTTCATAAGGCCTCATGGTTAGAAAAGAAGGTCTTTCTTTCCAACGATCTTTGTAATGAGATAAGGTCAAGGTTGTGTTCCAATCAAAATTTTTATTGGTAATATTCATGGTGTTCAAAGTAATCTCATACCCCGAGCTTTGTACTTTCCCGGCATTGGCTACGATACCCGTTACTTCATTATAAGAGGGTATCGGTTTTTTGGCTTGCAACATATCTCGCACTTGCCTGTTGAAATATTCTGCCGCCAATTGTACTCTTCGGTTGAAAAATCCCAGATCCAATCCTAAATTAAATTCGGTAGTCGTTTCCCAAGTCAATAATTTATTTCCTTTCGTACTTACATACGCACCTTTACTTTCGGAGTCACCAAAGATAAAATTCCTCCAATTGATGGAATAGGTATTTTGCAATCCGTATCTTATATTTTCGTTACCCGTAGATCCGTATGACATACGCAGTTTACCATTGGACAATACCGGGAATGTATTTCTTAAAAATTCTTCTTCCGTAAATACCCATCCCAATGCTGCCGACGGGAAATATCCCCATCGTTCATCCGGAGCAAAATTGGAAGAACCGTCGGCGCGTAACGTAGCTTCGAGCAGGTAACGATCGCGATAGCTGTAATTGACACGACCGAAATAAGAGGCGATGGAACGCTTCTCTGCTCCCGAGCCTACCGTCTGTCGTTCGCCGGAACCGGCACCCATATTATGATAGAGGAAAGCATCGGTAATAAAATCCCGGGCTGTACCATTCAAATCTTCGCTATTATATACTTGAAATGCATAACCCAATAATCCTTTAATTTTATGTCCGTTGAATTCCTTTGTATAGTTGGCAGTAAGATCAAGCATTTGATCCGAAGCATCATTTTGAGCTATTCGGGCAGCTCCATTATTGCGTTGTCCCTCCACAGTTGTTTTTGGTATATAGGAGGAACGTTTATTAAAACGCCGATCAACGCTTAATTGAGCTTTCAATTCCAATCCCTCAACCGGTTTCAATACTACATTTCCACTGGCTAAGAGTCGATCATTCACCGAAAGATCGGTGTATTCGAGTAAAGAAACCGGATTAGGAGCATACGAACGCAACGGGTCAAGATAATAATCACCCTTTTCATCGTATACCGGATTAGCCGGATTGGTACGGACAGCAGAAGCTATAATTCCCGAATATTCTCCGGAGTGGTTTCCCAGCGGAATATTATCATATTTATTCTGCGAGTAGGTGAATGTAAGGCCGGCAGACACATATTTGTTAAAATCCTGATCGAAATTGAACCTTCCGGTGAGACGTTGAAGTCCGTTTTCTTTGATAATACCGTTTTGCTTCATATAATTTAGCGAAACCAGATAACGTGTCTTGTTACTCCCTCCGATTACCTGTAAATTATGTTGTTGCATATAACCGGTGCGGGTAACCAGATCAAGCCAGTCTGTTCCCGGCGTACGTAATATCTGGTCGTTTGTATAATGAGGAACAAATTGCGGAGGATTATCGTTTGGTTTGATGTAATCGGCATAGATACCCAAGCCGTTATTAGCCAGGTAATTTTCATAATACTGGCGATTACGCATATCCATGAATTCCCTTACTCCCAGTATTTGGAATTCGTTAGCCATCGTTTGAATCGAGGCTTGTCCCGAATAAGTTACTTTCGCTTTTTGTTCTCTTCCTCTTTTGGTAGTAATCAAAATAACACCATGACCGGCACGTGCACCGTAAATAGCCGTAGAAGCGGCATCTTTCAGAACGGATATAGATTCTATATCATCCGGATTCAAGGAACCCAGTATATTATCTACGTTACCCATTTTGCCAAATGTAAAATTACTCGTGTCCATATTATCACCGGTAGATCCGACCGGAAATCCGTCAATAACGATCAACGGATCGCTCCCGGCACCTCCGGCAGCTTCTCCCCGTATCTTTATTTTTACGGATCCTCCGGGTTGGGCCGAGACTTGATTTACTCGTAATCCGGCAGCTTTACCGGCCAACGCATGGGAAATCGTAGTATAAGCCGTTGTTTCCACATCATCAAATTTCACAACGGAAACAGCCCCCGTCAAGGTCTTTTTTTCCTGGGTTCCGTATCCGACTATTACTACTTCATCCAATAATTTTTCATCTTCAGATAAGAGTATATTGATATTGCTTTTATCTTTAACAGAAACAGATTGAGAGTTAAAACCGATATAACTGAAATTTAATACCGCATTATTATCCGGGACTTCAATAGTGTATTTGCCATCTATATCGGTTATGGTGACCAGTTGTGTACCGACTACTTTTACTGTCGCTCCGATAAGCGGTTCATCGTTATTATCCTTTACAACCCCGGTTACTTTTTTCTTTTGAGGAGTTTCCCGGTCCGAAGGATCGGATTTGAGCCTTACCAGAATCTGTTTATCTATAATTTGATAAGTGTAATCGGTCGAAGCAAAGATGCTTTTTAATATTCGGTCGATAGGAGCATTCTTCATGTCGATCGAAACCGGAGTATTAACATTAATCCGGGTGTCATTAATAAAAAATGTATAATCGGTTTTCGATTCTACTTCTTTAATAACTTGTGCCAATGGTGTATTTTTTAAATGAAGCGATAGATTCTGTTGAGCATATCCCGCAGATGCAAATGTACATACTGACAATATCACCAAGAAGGCCAAAATTCTTGCATTTTTCATGTCTTTTTAATTTTAATTTATTCCTAAACACAACTCTCCCGGACCATTTATATAGAGCATATGGTCATCTAAGATTATTAATCGGTTTTATTAATAAATCTTATAAAATATAAGGAGGTATAAGAAACGATTTTAAGGCAACAACCGTGTTTTAATCGAGTTTAATTCCTGCCGGAACAACTTCTTAATTTGACTAGCTGATTTTTTTCATAAACGTTCATTTTGTTAATAGATTATAAGTTCTCAATTATTTATCTTTTGTTTTTCTGAATAATGTGTATACGGAATTATCATTATTTTTCTTATATCCGATGGATGCCGATTGATCCATTAAATCCAGGATCAAATCCAATGATTCGTTTTTGACTTTAAATGTAAACCGCTCATCCGGAATATCTTCCGAATTATAAAGGATTTCGCAACCATACCAGTATTCCAATCGGGGTATGATGACCGATAATTTTTCATCTGTAAAATCCAATCCGTTATAATTTCTCCAAGCGGAATATTTATCTGCATTTTCGGATTTAAGATGGGTTTCTCCGGTCTTTAACGAAACGGTATATTTACGATTGGGATACAAAATATTGCTTATCAATTGATCCGATCGGGTATCCGGATGTTCTATCTTCACTTTTCCCGTCAATAATATAGTTTCGACAGTATGGTTATGTTTATCATGAAATACTTCAAAAGAAGTCCCCAAAGCAGTCACGGTAATATTCTTGATTTCTACCGAAAACGGTTTTTCCGTATCTTTTGCCACATCAAAAAAGGCTTGTCCTTCAAGATGTACGGAACGTTCTTTACCGGAAAACGTTGCCGGATAGGTTAACCTGCTTCCTGCACCCAGTTTGACTTTTGTTCCGTCATCAAGAGTCAATATGTTTTTATCCTGATTTCCTGTACATACAATATAGATTATGGATTCTTTTGGTTCATATCGGTTGAAAAAGAAACTTCCTACAGATATAAGAAGTAAAACAGAAGCAATCATCCCGTATATCCCGAAAAGCTTGAATTTATTCTGCTTTTTCCTCAAGTTAATCTGTGAAGAAATATTTTCCCACATCTCATTTTTATCCTTTAATGAGTCAATCGGAGCAGAAGGAACGGTATTCCATTGTTTTTCCATTTCTTTTCGGACCGATTCTTCATTCAGTAAGTTTTCATCGTCAATCGGAAGATTGCCTTTTAAAGAATCAATATATTTTCTAAAATCGTTCATTGTT
>DAIQOU010000770.1:0-1869 GCA_036787725.1 Bacteroidales bacterium | reverse complement strand
ATTCGATAGATATATTTTTGCTTTTTTTTCCGTTGAATAAAAGGTGCATTATTTTTTTGTTATTTAAAGAATAAAAACACCGGGCGGAAGGTATTTTTAAGATTTTAGATCAAGAAGATAAAAATGGTCGAAAAGATAACAACGAAAACGATTGAGGCATTACGTCAGGGGGAGCATAAAGCATTTGAAACCGTATTTCTCGCATATTTTAATAAAATAAAATTTTTTATTTCCGGATTATTGAAGTCGGATGCGGATGCAGAAGAATTGGCGCAGGATATTTTTGTAAAACTTTGGCTTAACCATCAATCGATCGATTGTGAAAAATCTTTCAATGCTTATATTTATACCATGGCTCGCAATGCCACTTTTAATTTTCTTAAGCATAAGGGAGTACATGATTCTTATGTGAATGAAGTAAGGGAGCCTGAAGTCGGTGTTTTGTATTCTGAGGAATCTGTTTACGCTAAGGAAATCGCATTGCTGGTGGAATTAATTGTAGATAAAATGCCTGTTCGTCGACAAGATATTTATCGTATGAGCCGTATTGAAGGGCTTACCAATGAAGAGATTTCAGAACGTTTGGGAATCTCCAAAAAGACGGTTGAGAATCAATTGAGTTTAATATTGAAAGAATTGCGCCGGGTTATATTGATTTTTTTATTGATTTTTTGTATCGGTCAGCCGACAGGCATATTCAATCCGGTATCCGGATTTATTTTGCCTTCTTCAGATCGTTTTAAAGAACAAAATATATAAAATTACGCATTAAGAAAACGGATATTCCGCTTCCCAATGCGTAATTATAATCAGATTTTACCCGGTGAAGGGATTAAGCTTGATACCGGTTAGTTTGCTTTTTCGTGTTTGCCGTAATCAATCGAAATTTCGTTGGTTCATATGTCATTTTTCTCTGATTGATTTTATTTATAAGCTGCCTTTCCGGTTAAAAATCAACTCGTTGTAATCAATTATTTTTTGAATATTTTTTGAGTGAAAATGTAAAAAAAGAGCTGTCTTTTCGGTAGTTAGACAGCTCTTTTTTTTATTGTAAGGTTGATGACAATCGATTTATTCGTATTGACCGTCTTTTATATTTTCCAGTGCACTTTCGTCCAAATTAAAAGTTTCGCTTTTATTGAAACGGTAAGTAATGTTATAGGTTTTATCTCCATCAAAATCTTTCACATCAATAACAAATTGTACAGAATCTTTCCCCTCTGTCCAATAAGGCTTTAAGTCAAATGCGGCAAAACCGTCCACTCCGTATTTTGAACCGTCACCTTTGGCATTATGTCGAAATTCCAAATGAACTTTCTCGTCGGCAGCAGGCTCTTGAGTTGTATCGTAAACTAAATTAATGTAATGAGTAGTTGGAGTAGAAGTATTATAACCAAAGTAAAAATTCATATAATGATCTCCTATCCAAAGTTTATGTATTTTAACCGGGTCATGACCAATAGAATCTTCATTTTGAGAGGTCATTTCAAAAATATTTTTAGTCAAGATATTCCGTATGCCGTTTACTTTAGCCAAATGGGTGTAGCCGGAAGCTGAATCGGACAACAGGGTATAGTTTACCAATACCCGTTGATCTTCTTTGGGACGATAATAGGGAAAATTGGTAGCGACAATTCCCAACGTAGAGCCGTCATCCCGCGTCAGATAATAGGAATGCTCTCCCAGCGGTTCGACTGTTGCCAAACTGATCCATTGTTTTCCCAACGAATAACCATCATCGTCGCTGCATGAACTGAAAGATAAAACAATGCAGCCTAACATAATTCCTAAAAAAACGCTTGTTTTCATTATTTTAATTTTTTAATTGTTGATTACTTTTATTTTTTATAAAACATATTCCGAAGAAAT
>DAIQOU010000263.1:0-6536 GCA_036787725.1 Bacteroidales bacterium | reverse complement strand
AACATGGTAAAAAAATGAATCATTTCCGGCTGATTATAATACCGAGGAACCGTTATTCCTAAAAATTGAAATGTAGAAGAAGATCTTTCGTTCAATATATTATCTCCATAAAAAATCTGAGCCAAATACAGCACCGAAGTGATGACAGTAAATACAAACAAATATCTCAATAAACGAATCAACTCTTTTACATCCATGTGCCTAAATACAAAGTAGGCCATCCAAAAAAAATGATAACGAATGGTTCGGATTATTTCAGACCAGGAAAGCCCGATTGAAAATTTGCTGTAAAGCATACAAATTCCCAAGAATAAATAAAAGGCAAACAGGTAATTCCAAAAAGTATCCCTCGCTAAAAATCTTTTCACAAAAATGACATCCAAGGTTATACAGCCCAGCAAAATAAAAAAGGCAAAATCGACATTTTTAGAGAATCCGAGATCAAATTCAATGAGGTCATCCGGTAACAGATTGAATCCCGATGATGCAAAAAACATCAGAATAACCATGGCAATCACCTTATTCCCTCGAGAATACAGAAATACAGCAAATATAATTGATAAAATAAAAATCATAATCTATTTATTCCAAATGCCGGTTGCCTTATGCGTGATTAATTTATTTAATTGAATGGGAGCCCAAATCATCCGCGGAATATATACTATTACCGGAGACAATACAATTCCTACTGCTCCAAAACGATTTCCCATCCAAAAAGCCAATGGAAATAAGAGTACCACTTCTATAATTGAACTATATAATTGTAATTGAATTTTTCCAATTCCGTTCAACGGATATATATGTATGTTTTGCCAACACATGGTTATACAATATAAACATACACTCAAAGACATAGCAAAAGAAATATCCAACTTATCTCCAATCCAAACCGAGTAGATCCAATCGGATAACAATAAGATAAGAACTTCACACAAGAAAAACACAATGAATAATTGCCTCAATTTTTTCACGGAGCTTTTCATCCATCCATAATCTTTTAAGGTAAAAGCATCAGTAAAAGAGGTCCAATAGGGAACTATTATAATGGCCGTAATATTAAACAATACAGAAAATATCTTAAATGCGGTGCTGTAATTAGATACTTCCACCGGATTGGCAGTAATATGAGAAATTAAAAAATTAATCGTTTGATTGATTGCAAAAGCAGCACAACAAGTAACAAAAAATTTCAGTCCCAAATTCATCATTTGTTTTGCCAAAGAAAAATCTACATATTGAAAAGAAGGCCTAAATGCTTTATAACGTCCATTGAATAAGACAATACTGCCAATAAAATATACTACAACAGGAATAAAACCTACCACACTCCCCATTTTAATTAATGAAGAAGGGGTGCTTTTAACCAAGATGAGAATTCCGAGAAATGACAGTACCTGACCCAACATATCAATAAAAGATGCTATTGCGGGACGTTGGTCCGCAGCAACTATGCTGGACAATAAACGTAATATGAAAATACAGACGAAACTAATAAAACAGATCCAAACCAACCCGGAAACTTCATCTGCATATTCGGGAGAAACAGAAAGTAAAGAAATCCAATCGATATAAGGATTTACCAACGCAAAAACAACAGAAATGATCAGGACAATAATACATAACATTGCATAAGTTGAACTGACATATTTTTTTGCCAATAGCAATTCTCCCTTTGCTTTTGCTTCTGCAAACTTATTTTTCATCCCATTCCCGAATCCGATATCAAATAAGGCCATCCATGCGATCATAGATGTCAACGTTATCCAAATACCATAACGGGTAGGATTAAGATAATCAATTGTCAGAGGTACAAATAAAAATGAAACTAAAATAGTAACACCCTTTATTACAAAAGAGGCAGCTATATTCTTTTTGGTTAAAACACTTCTTTCATGTCCTTTATTCAGAAAAGAATATATTATTTCTTTTGCTTTTTCGATCATTCTTTTCTCCTTCTAATGTAAGGTTTAAGATATATAATCGTTAAAGGTATCAGTAAACCTCCAATAATAATAACCATTGCCATTACCTTCATTTTATTGGGAGCAACTTTATCCATTAATACATACGGTTCATCAATCACCCTTAATTTAGGGAGAACGGAAAGGGAAGTTATCGCTGTTTCCTCCCTTTTCTCTTTTAGAAAAATATACATGGTTTGTTGTACTTCCTGATTACGCATCAACTCCAGCAGATTCTTTTCTACAGAAGGCAAGCTTCCTATTCTGGAATCAAATTCCAGTTCTTTACGCTTAAGGCTGTTGACTGTTATTTGGAATCCTTTTTTTACATTATCCAATGAAACCTTCAAATTTTCTCTCATCGCCTGCAGTTGTTTCGAATATTGAACTACCATGGGATTTTGGGGGTTGGAAGATTCCAGGAGACTGTTTTTCTTGACCAACAGATCATTATAAGCTACAATTACCTGTGCAATAGTTGGATCGGTTACAGACATACTGAACGGTATCAATGCCGATTCGTTGCCCGGATCGGAAATAAGACCGTCAATTACCTCCATCAAATTAAGTTGGATCTGAGCTTCCAACAATTTAGGTTGTAATTCCAAATTTTGTTGTAAAAAAGCAGTAGCATCTACTTCGACATTGGTCAATTTATTTTTTCTTTTGAACTCTTCTATGTTTTGATCCGCTTCTATCAAGTCATTGGAAACTCTTTCCAGTTTTTCATCCAAAAACTGAAGTGTTTTATCTCCGGTTATCTCTTTATCCTTAGAATATTCTTTATTATATACATTTATCAATTCTTGCAATATTATTTTCGCGCGATCAACATTTGCATCAATTGTATTCATGAGAATAATATCGGAAGTCTTTGAAAACATTTCAACAGATAGAACCTGACGATAAATCTGAGCTTTCAGATCACTTCCGACCACAGTCACAAGCAAATTAAACGATTTTCCAAACGAATTAAACGCGGAAGTTTTGGAGAAGACAAAGGATCCGTAAGGAGTGTCCAATGTAGCCGGGAAACCGGAGATTTCATAAGATCCTATATTTCGTTTTCCGGCTTTCATTTTTACTTTTGCGTGCTCTCCTTCCACTTTTAAATTAAATTTCAAAACAGCAGCCAGTGTATCCCGATAAGAATCCTGATAGGTAAGTTCAATGGGAGTAGCATTATATAAATCAGTATTCCATAATCCGGCAAACTCTTTCAATACATATTGGTTATTGAGTTTAAGATTTGTGATCACCTTTTTTACATATCCCTGGGAGCCCATTATATCGGATTCATCTTCCACGCTCACCCCCCCGCTTTTACCGAATCCTAATGATTTCATAAGAGTAGATTCGGAGAATCCTCCGCCACTGCTTCCCATATCGTTTTGTCGCAACGCAACTTTTGCCTCTATTTGATATTCCGGCGTTTTCAATTTCATATACGCGACTCCTATGATACCGCAAATAATGCCGCTAATCACAAAATAAGGCCAATTTTTAAGCCAAAGAAGCAATTGTTCTTTTATCAATTCAAGCTCCGATTTCTTATCTTGATTTTCCATGTTATCCATTATTTTCGATTAGTCTTTATTACTGCTCTGATTATTATTTTTATTATTTTCTATCGTATTGATAGTGAGAATAAGGGTTGACAAAGTCGATATCGGAGCCAATATGGTTGTGATGGTAGATAGCTTGAATGTCTCGGATGTTCCTTGTTTGCTTTCCCTCTTTTTGGTGTTGTTTGCATCAACAATCAAGACATCGTTCTGACGAAGGTAAAAATAAGGAGAAGAAAAAATATCCGATTGGGTAAGATCAAAACGTACATATTCTTTTTTTCCATTAGCATCTCTTACCAACAATACATTTTTCCGGTTTCCCCAAATAGTCAAATCTTCAGCGGCGGCAATTGCATCCAAAATAGACATTCGGTTATTGGTTACGGGAATTACCCCCGGCTTATTTACTTCTCCCAAGACCGAAACCTGATAAGATAAAATGGATATATTGACAATCGGGTCGGGAATAGATTCGGATACCTTTTCGGCAATCAGTCGGGTACACTCATCTAAAGTCAAACCGACTAATTTTACTTGTCCGATTACGGGGTAATTTATATATCCGTTGCTATCCACCGTATAAGTCTGAACTGCCGAGCTTGTTTGGACGGAAGCATCCCCCGGAGTCAAATAAGCAGTCAAAGGCATGTTAAAAGGAGCTGATAACTCCGGATTCGAATTTTCTCTGGCCGCCACGGTTATTAACAACACATCATTGGTTTGAATAATCGGTTGGTATGCTATACTCAATTCACTTAGCTGCTTTGCTCTTTCATCTAAATCTTGAAAGTAAGAAATATCTTTGGGCGTTCGGCACGAATAAGAAAAGAAGAGAATTATAACAAAAAGACAGAAGAACTGAGTTTTCATAGATCAAATAATCGTTTAATTAATGAAAATTTGGAATGCAAAGTTAATTTAATTTCTTTAATAACGTTTAAAAAACCGAAATAGTACTTAGAGCCTCTATTTTTGATACATTGATTCCGATTTTCTCTGTTTTTGACCCGAATATGTTTCGTTCCCGGCAATTTTCCAACTGATCGGTAACCGATATCGGATTTATCGGACTAACAAGTCAATTAGCAAGATTAGCGCTAAAAATACCTTTTTTTACTACCACCATAAAAATAAGGAGTATATTTGCCAATTATTATGAACTATCATTTATGTCAACTTATTCTGAAAATACACGTAGGCTAACTACTCAGCGGATCATTGAGATGAAGCAAAGAGGAGAAAAAATCTCCATGCTTACCGCTTATGATTACTCCATGGCTTCGATCATTGATCAAGCCGGGATGGATATTATTTTAGTAGGAGATTCCGCCTCGAATGTAATGGCAGGAAATATTACGACTCTGCCGATGACAATGGAACAGATGATCTATCATTGCCAGTGTGTACGAAAAGCAGTTAATAGAGGACTGGTATGTGTTGATCTCCCTTTTGGTTCTTATCAAGGAAATTCGAAAGAAGCTGTACATAATGCCATTCGTATGATGAAAGAAACCGGGGCTGACTGTATTAAAATTGAAGGAGGGGCTGAAATTGCAGAGTCCGTACGACGAATTTTGTCGGCAGGCATTCCTATTATGGGACATTTAGGACTGACACCGCAATCCATTAATAAGTTTGGCACCTATGCAGTAAGAGCCAAAGAAGATGAAGAAGCACAAAAATTGATAGAAGACAGTCGTCTCCTCGAAGAATTAGGATGTTTTGCCATCGTATTGGAAAAGATACCGGCTTTATTGGCAAAACAAGTTGCAGAGGAATTAGTGATTCCGATAATCGGTATAGGCGCCGGCCCTTATGTAGACGGCCAAGTACTGGTTATGCATGATATGCTGGGCATCAATAAAAACTTTTCTCCCCGTTTTTTGCGCCGTTATGCCGACTTGCATACAACTATTAAAGAAGCAGTAGAACATTATATTCAAGATGTTAAGAGTTCGGATTTCCCTTCCGAAAGCGAGTCTTATTGAGAAAAAAGGGCAAGTATTTATACAATATAAAAAGTCAGATTTAAACCTGACGACAAAAAAAGAGGCCGAGATAATCTCAGGCTAAGACATTCCAATAATAAAGAGTATAAAAAACATTATCCGAGAGCAAACGCGACGAATAAAAATTGTCCGGATACAATGTCAAAAACACGGAAACCGGACAATTCAATACATTTTTTAATCGGAAGGAGACTTTGCATTCCGTCTCCTTTCCTTATCATGATCAATTATTATTTCGTTTACCCTTTTGTTTGAGCATCTCTTCTTGCAAAAATCATATCTGCCAATTGCTCAATCGTATTTGTCAACCGCTTCTTTCCTTCTCGCGTAGAAAAATCAATATTGCATAAGGAAGATACATTCTTATGAATAACCAAGTAATAGATACCGGAAATAAACAATGCATAGATTGCTTCGATATCCAAATCGGTATTCTTAAAGTATTCGGTATTTAATTTCATCAAATCCTGATTCTCAATTTCTCGTCTTTTGGCATAACGAACAATATAAGGGGTCGGTTCCGCAATTTCCCATCGGGCCAAACTTTCAAATTCACTGCTTTGATCCATGGTTTTATAAAGTTCCGAAAGGTAAAAGATAAACATTTCTTTCACATCCGAACCATGTTCATTGTAAGCCTTTTGTGTGATGAATCGTTCCCAAAAATCATTTCTGATAAAATACCTTTCCAATAAATTCTCAAAAGAGTCAAAGTTCCTGTAGATATAGGCTTTCTCCACTTTCGCCACTTCCGAAACCGAATTGATTCCTAAGTGGGAGAATCCCATCTCATTAATAACTTTGCACACAGCATTCATTAATTGAGTGTCAATAACATCTCTTGTTCTCCTAATTCTTGTTTTTTTCTCTGTAGTCATAATTACATATTTAAGTAAAAAATGGAATGTTGAAAAACAAAAATAATAACAATAATCAAGGTTGGCATAATTTATGTTTGTCTATTTATCTTATGAGGCGTAAAGGTAATAAAAAAATAA
>DAIQOU010000262.1:0-6540 GCA_036787725.1 Bacteroidales bacterium | reverse complement strand
GATTAGGTATATTATGGTCTGTTATTATAGGAATAGCTGCCGGAGCCATTGCCGGATGGTTAATGAAAGGAAGCGGATTCGGTATCATTATTAATTTGATAGTAGGATTGGTAGGCAGTTTATTGGGAGGATGGATTTATGGGCTATTGGGTTTTCATACCGACAGTAAATTAGGAATATTATTAATGTCTGTGGTTGGTGCTGTTGTACTGCTATGGATCATATCCTTATTTAGGAAAAAATAGCTTACTAAAAACTAGTTAAAATATAAAAAACAAAAGTTATGAACAAAATTATTTTAGGCGTTGTAATTGGCGCAGCATTGGGTTACTGTGTCCGTAAGATGGAAGAAAGAGGCGAACTGGATCAGGTAGGGGATGAAGTAAATAAATTGGCATCTAAAGCAAAAAGAAAAATGAGAGATGTATGGGATAAAGGCAAAAACCAAGCAGAATATCTCTCGGAACGTGCTGAAAACGAGCTCGAAAAAGGGGAAGAAAGTTTAGATAATATACTAAACTGAACAACGTAATTAAAAAAGTAATAATTAAATTTAGCAAAAAGGGCAGTAATCACTGCTCTTTTTTAAATAACAACTTATTATGGACTTGTATTCCGGTTTACCTTATTGGATTGCGAAAAACCCATTGTACAATTACTTTAATCCAACTCAATCGAACCATTCTACCGATATATTAATAATCGGAACAGGAATTACCGGAGCATTGATAGCACATGAATTGTGTGAAGCCGGATTAAATTGTACCATGGCAGATAAGAGAAGTATTGCAACAGGAAGTTCAATAGCAAGTACAGCTTTATTACAATATGAAATCGACACCCCATTACATAAATTAGTAAAGTTGACAAACAATGATATAGCTGTAACTGCGTACAAAGCATGTCTCCAATCCATAACAGATATAGAAAATGTATTTAAAACCATCCGGTTTAATCCTGATTTTGAAAGGGTACCGAGTGTCTACTTTGCAAGTAACAAAACCGGATTGAAACTTATAGAAAAGGAATTTGAAATAAGAAAAAGATATGAATTACCGGTTCAATTCTTAACAAAAAAAGAATTGAATGAAAAATATGGAATCAAAGCCCCCGGCGCATTGGAAAATAAAGAATCGGCTCAAATAGACAGCTATAAAGCCGCAACCCGATTGATAGATTACCATATGAAGAAAAATGGTTTGACTGTTTTTTGTCCTACCGAAATAAAATCGTATAAAAAAAGAGGGAAAACGTACGAAGTAGAAACAACCGACGGTTATAAAATAAAATGCAATTATCTTATCATCGCTGCAGGTTTTGAGGCCGGATCATTTCTTCCCCAACAAGTAATGAAGTTAACTTCTACCTACGCAATCATTTCTCAACCGGTACATGAAAAAGATCTTTGGCCTCATCGAAGCTTGATTTGGGAAACAAAAGAACCGTATCTTTACATTCGAACAGATAATAAAAACCGAATTATAGCAGGCGGAGAAGACGAAGATTTCAAAGATCCGGTAAAGAGAGATGATCTTTTAAGGAAAAAAGTAAATATCTTAGAGAAAAAGATCAAGAAATTATTTCCTCATATTCCTTTTATAACCGATATGGCATGGTGCGGAACATTCAGTTCGACAAAAGACGGGTTACCCTATATCGGAAGTTGGCCGGGCGAGCCGAGAATGCTTTACGCATTGGGATATGGAGGAAACGGCATTACGTTCAGTATGATTGCCGCTCAAATAATCAAAAATAAAATCAAAAGAGTCAAAGACAACCGAGAGGTTGTTTTCGGATTTGAGAGAAATAAAAATGTTCTTTGATTAAAGACATGATAAGTATTAACAATTTATAATTAAACAAAAGACTATGGAATCAAAAGGAAAAAGTAAAATCCAAAATCCGCTAACTCAATACAAACAAGACGGGTATCATAAACAACTTCAAAAAGCCCCGGGAGTTCAGGCTGAAATGAACCCGGTTCCGGATTGCGGAGAAAAAACATACAAAGGCTCCAACAGACTGGAAGGCCGAAAAGCCTTGATTACGGGAGGAGACTCCGGTATCGGTCGGGCAGCAGCCATTGCTTATGCCCGGGAAGGGGCAGATCTGGCAATCAATTATCTTCCGTCCGAACAAAAAGATGCCGAGTCATTGGCAGAACTGGTAAAGAAAGAAGGACGTAAAATTGTATTGATCCCGGGGGATATCGGCGATGAAGAATTTTGCAAACAAATGGTAGAAGAAGCTCATAAACAATTGGGCGGATTGGATATTTTAGCGTTGGTAGCAGGCAAACAAGTGGCTCAAAAAGATATCAATGACATTACAACGGAACAGTTACGAAAAACGTTTGAGGTAAATGTTTTCTCTTTATTCTGGATCGTCAAAGCTGCTCTTCCTTATCTGCCGGAAGGGGCAACTATCGTAACGACCTCTTCCATTCAAGCTTACCAACCTAGCGAAACATTAGTGGATTATGCTGCTACCAAAAGTGCAATCATTGCGTTCAGCCGGGCATTGGCCAAGCAAATTGCACCGAAAGGAATCCGAGTAAATGTAGTGGCACCCGGCCCGATTTGGACAGCCTTACAAGTATCGGGCGGACAACCTCAGGAAAAACTCCCCGAGTTTGGACAAAACACACCGCTGAAGCGTGCCGGCCAACCGGCAGAACTGGCACATGTATATGTTTATTTGGCATCTCGGGAATCAAGCTATGTTACTGCCGAAGTATACGGTATAACGGGTGGAAACCATTTGGCTTGACCGGATAATAAATATAAAGAGGGTATACCACTCACATGGTGATTATACCCTCTCTTATTTATAGCCTTTGAAAGGAGAAATTAACGTATCAATGTAATGGCAGACAACCCGATAATAACCTCATTGGCTGTAGTACGAAGTTCGAGACGATCCAATTCTTTTTGGGAATCCAACGGCATGTCTAAAACTATGGCTGCTCCTCCGTCAATTTGACGGGTATATACTCCTCTTATTCCCAATTCAAGTTCTGCATTCCGAGAAGCAATACCGCTTTTAAGATAAACTCGCCACGGCCGGGGAGCGCCTAAATTAAATGCTAATCCGTCATGATAATAATCCTGCTCGATAGGACACCAATTCTCCGGATTAATCAAGGATAAAGAATCGCAAGAACCGTCTTTATAAAATACATCAATAACCCCATTCACAAAACGACTTTGCATATGGTTGGTAGACCCCGCCATCAATAAATAAGCATGAGAAGCTTTCCCTGCGAGTGCAACAGAAACTTTTTCGGGATAATTATCCCATAAAGAAGTATATACAATATTGGGAACAACTGTATCTATTGGCAACCGGAAAGGTATTCCATTGGGTAAAACATAACGCCCTCCGGATAATCGAGTCTTTTCTATTAAACCTTTTTCGTCAATGTCGGCCGTTAATAAGGGATGACACCACTCTCCTACTCCTTGCCAAGGAAGTTGTAAAGTAACATACGGAGAACGGGGTGATAAGTATTTGTTCTTGAAAATATCACTGATCCGGGCATTGTAATAAGAGTCTAACAGAATCGTCTCAAAAGCAGGCGAATGAGAAAATTCAAGTTCCGGCTTAATGATGCGATGGTCGAAAGAAACACCGGATTCATCTGTAATCCGGATAAGATTCATTCCGGGAATGGCTGCATCCGCCGGGAAATATAATTTTTCGGTGCAATTCTTTTTTCCTATTTGATACTGTTTAACCTGATTACCGGCCTGTACTGTTACGGATCGGTCTCGCCGGGTATTATTCTTTATGATATATTCTAAATTTTTACCGGTCTCTGAAGAAATAACCTCCAATGCTTCTTTCAACTCTATGTGTAAAGGCAACCAATAAACAAAATCTCCGCATTTCAATTGAACAAACAGCGTTCGATGACCGGGGATACCATTCAATACCCCTTGGATTTCAAGAGCATTCCGTTTTGGTTCTTCCATTACGCCTTGCGGATCGTAAATATCCAATACCTCGCACCCGCTTACTTTCTGCATAAAAACTTCTCCTTTGGCTCCGACAACGGAAGGTAAAGAAGGAAAATCATTCCCGTTCCATTCTATAACAATTTCATACCGTTTCGCTATTCCGCAATCGATAAAGATCATGGGAATTCCTATGGCATCCCGGATAAAGGAAGGGTGGACTACTTTACCATTTACTCGAACCGTTCCCATTGTACTCTTCAAAGCCGGCACTTGTAATTGAAAACGGTTACCGGAAAGACTATAAGGCTCGATTATATAAGTTTCTTTTTCTTCATTTCGTTTATAATCAAATAATAAATCCGGTGTTTCCAACGAGGCATATTCCCAACTTTCGGGTAAACCCGGACGAATCAACACTTTTCCGTTCAACGCATCGGGAAGAATACCGAACAAGCCCTGTATCATGCTTCGAGCAAACATACCTGTAGGATCTGCAAAATCCCGATACGTTTCGCCGCGAGCTGCATCATAATGACTGACTTGCACAATATTCCCGGGAGAGGAACCCAAATACATAGCATCCAAAATACTGCTCTTCCATAATTGAAATGCTTCTTCTTTACGTCCTCCCTGCCAATAAGCCAAGCTTGCATGCAATAATTCGGCAAATGCAACATTATTCACCGACCAGGAATAAGGCATCCAATTGGTAGTGGAAATAACTTCATAACCTTCATCTTCCAAACCGGTGGCCCGGACAGGAATATGCGGAATTTCCTTATCAACATATCTCAACGCTTGATAAGCGGTAAAAGGATCGTGTATTTCCGAATCGATCGCATGGTAAATTGTCCATATCCCCGCAGCCGGATGGACTTGCTTTTTTCCTAAAAACTCAATATACTCAGCCCAATGTCCGCGATCTTTCAACCATAAAAAAGAATCGATGGCCTGTTTGATTTTTTCAGCCTCCAAAAGATAAGGTTTCGGATCTTCTCCTAATTTATCGGCTATGAAACCGGCCATTTTATTGGCTCGGTAATTATAGGAGGAAGAGTGGGTCACCCCTCCGGAACTGTATTGAAGAGCATCGCTGGCCCAAATACAGGCATAAGCATCATACAATCCGTCATTATCGGGATCGAAATTTCGTTTTTCCCATGCTAAGTGCCTTTTTAAAACCGGCCACATTTCTTTTACATACTTCCAATCTCCCGTCCAGTTAAAATGCCACAACAATTCATCGATATAACACAGGTTCATATCGTAATGGTGAGGTTGAAACTTTCCGCCGGGATTACGACAAATATAACCGCTTGAAAAAAGTTGATTGCCCATTTTCTCCTCTCCCCGAGCCAAATGCAATGCCGTATCCATAATCATCGGTCCTGAAGACGGTTCCGTTACTTGAGAGGCCGCATAACCGGAAAAATGAGTTCGTGCCCGGTCGTGCCATCCCAATACGTCTCCGACATAGGCTCCCCGCCAACCGTTGAGCGGCATTCTCCATCCCACCGCTCCGTGTTGATAAGAAATACCGTCCCAAACAGCATCCCCGGCAATGGAAGCAATTCCTCCCAACGGATTGATAAAAGGATCGGGAGTATGTACTTTAATTCGATCGGAAATATACATCCGATCTTTTTCCGCTTGTCTGAATTGGTCAGGCAATTGTTTGACGGTGAACTCCTTTGCAATTGTTCCTTTATTATATAAAGCAAGGTAAATCCGATCGGAAGCGTTCATCTTCAAACTGCCGGTCAACAGGGGAGTCGCATCGGAACGCTCGGAAGATAAAGATTGGAGAGGACTTTCTTGTTTGGATGCATCCCCGATTGCTAAAGAGGAATGGTTGGGAAAAATACCGCGAATCTGTTTAATACCTCTCTTACTGCGTTGACCGAATGTTACTTCAAAAATATTTTTATTTAAGAGATATACATTCCCGACACAATATTCGGGTTTCAGGTCAAAGCAATCGGCCGGATCGGCATTCAAATCTCCATGCCGTGAGAAAGTATTCCCGGTACCGCCACCGTAAACCCACATCAGTTGTACATCGGAAGGAAGGTTTTCCCAATTCAGTTCCAGGATAAAACCATCAGCATCATATAAGGCTAGGGCTGTAAGATTGATCTCCCCCGAACCCAGTAAAGAATCCCGGATTTGATAAATTCGTTTTCCGGGTTCATAACGAGACTCGATGAAAGAACATTCATTCAACCATACGGATTGATTTCCTTTGATTAAGCCGAAATGCAAATTCCCTCCCATGCCGGGCAAATACATGGCAAACTCGGGAAGGTCGCCGGTTTCGACTCTAAAGCCCGTATTATTTCCGTAGAGAGCTTTATTGTATTTAATGTTGCCGTTTTTTATAACAAATTGATTTCCTTCCGGCCGATACCGAAGTTCTCGGGAAAGTTCCCGGCTCCCAATACTCCAACAAGGAAGAAGCCATAACATACAAATAATAAATAAAGGTCGATTCATAATATTAATACATAATTTCCTGCTGCAAATGTATTTGGTTCGGGATAAAGAAAGAATGGATTATTCTTCATATACATGGACAAAATCT
>DAIQOU010000261.1:0-6541 GCA_036787725.1 Bacteroidales bacterium | reverse complement strand
TTGATCGATATGATTCCTTACAACTATTATCATCAAGACTCGTTATGCAGTAAAGTAGATTACGGATATCGTCCCGGCCAACATACTCCAGGAGCCGATTATACTTGGCCTACCGGTTACGGAGACAGCTTGAAGATATTAAAACATGTACCTGTCGCCTTTAAATTTACCGGAAGTTTGGATGATCTGAATGCCAAATTTTCCGGTTCAAACTTACTTTATCTCTACCGTTACCGTTCGGGAGGAAATGCCGATTTCGTACCAACTTCTCTTTGGTCGGCATCCGGACTTTCCAAACCGGGGACCTATCCTACCGATACCATCAATCGGACCAACGATGGAGTAGAACCGATAGCCCTTTCCACGCCGGCAGGACAAAAAGGAGAACTTTATATTGATGTAATAGCCGATGGGTTTGTGAACTATCAAATAACCGGAAGTCCTACTTTGCATTGTGCCACGGTTCAACCCCGGCCCACCGTGGCGTGGAAAGGATACCTGGATGCCGTCGAAGGACACGTATTTGATTGGACCAATGTTCAAATCGATGATTACTACAATACATTGTGTTATGACTACCGCGATTTGGGCCCCTACAACGTAACCGGGGTAAATCAATTCGATTATGATTCGGCTTATATTAAAGTGGAATTGTCGGGAACACCGCCTTTCAGCTTTTCTTACAAAGAATTTTGGATCGACAACGGAAACGGATATGGGGATAATACCACCATGTGGGTGCATCGAAAATCAACCGTATCCAATACCACGGATCACGACAATGACAAGCTGTTTGCGCATGCAGCACCCAACCAGCCATTTCAGGCCTATAATCACATGTATTATTTCGATGTGTTTGCCGTATTGCACAATAAGCATGTACAGGATACTTACCGGGATGTCAACTACCGCGTACATGGAGGAGATCAACCTTCTTATACCGGCTATAACCTAATCGACAGTACACGTACGGCTTATACCAATATCAATACCATTACTCCTTACCAAGACTTGTATCGGGTAGAAGATGCGTATTGTAAATCAGAGGTATCTAAACAGGATCACGATCATGTAAGCGGAACACAAGATCCATGGTGGGATCAGTATGCGTGGGGCTATACGGAATTTTCGGGACCCACCCAATCGTTCCATTATACTTATACTCCGCGCGACGGAAAATCCGGAGACAGTTCCGCACCCGCCGTCGGAGTCGGACCGGCTGCATACGACACGTTGATCCAAAATCCGTTGCCGGTCATGAACTTCCCGTATGAAATGTATCACGGATTGGAATACTTAAGAAAAGGCGAATTGAATACTCCCGTCTTCCACAATGACTCTATTGTTTGTGAAGGAGATACCATCCGTCAAATCACATTCAGCAGTCCGTTGATCGTTAATTTTCAGAAATTCCGGGATTCCATGCATTACGAATGGCGCTGGATCGACGTAAATGATCCGACTACTACCGTAACTGTCAATCCTTTTAAATACGGAAATTGGTCGCTGGATATAAATCCTCCATTCACAGAGTTGGCTGCTTATCAAGATGTTCATAATTACGGCCCGATAGAACCTTACGGTCCCAAATCGGACAAAGACTCGATCGCTTTACTTCAAAACGATCCGCTAAGCGCCATAAGAAGTGCAGCCGACAGTTATCTGCCCATTCAGGGATATGATCTGTTTCCGCAATTCGAAACCAATGACGATCACTTAAGCGACAGCGCCCATTTTATGCAATATCCTTACAGTCGCATGATGAGTTATCGTGACACCGTATCCAGGTCTTTCGTTCGGGTTACTCCCTTCTTTGTCAACGAATTGCAAGGTGTTTGTCATGCCAAAACAAAGAACTATGGTTACCTGGATTTCTTAGACGAAATGGAACTGACACAAAACGGAAATCGCCGACATCCGAGTGTTAACGGATTGGATAAAGCCTATCGGGGAGTAACCGATTTCGGTGTAACAGTGAATCCGCGGCCGCACTTGTTCCATCCCCAATTGCAGATTGCTTGTAACGGGATTCCAACCAAGGCATTCCAGCTACGTACACACATTCGTGACGATCGATTTACTCCCGGAATGGCAGCTCAAATAGGAGGATATCCCGAATATGCCGGCCGTGCCGATACAGTATGGTATGCTATCTATAATCTTTACCCGAGTACCGGTTGGGTTATTGAATATGATAGTATTTCGGCTGTAGATGTACCCAGACTGGATGATGCCGTTATGGGTAAACCGGGTTGGAAAAACGGCGGTATTTTCAGTAATTATGTCAAAGGAACACCGGTCGATCCTTCCCGTCCATACCAGGTTCCCAGTTTCGGGGCATTTCCGATACCATCCGATTCGATTCCTTCATTTATAGCAAGAAATTCGCAGAGAGTTCCTATTTACGACTCTATTCGCGTTATTCCCTACTTCAAAAACAGGGATTACCGGGAGAAAATTTGTATGGGTCGGGCCGATACGGTCCGGTATAAAGTGAATCCGGTCACTACTATTGTCTACGATTTGGATCGCTATATAGACTCTACTTACCATGTACACTTGGTTTGCGATGCCGATAAAGATACACTCAGGATCACGGCTTATGGTGTGAGCCTTTCTTACCATTGGTATTACAGATCCGACACATTGTCTCCACGCCAACCGATAGGCGATCCATCCAGACAGTTTCTGGTTGTTGATAAATCCGGGTACTATTCGGTGGATATAATGGGAGAATGTTTAACCACTCAAAGTAAGGAAATATTGGTAGTATTCGACGATATTCCTCAATTCACATTGGATCTTTATGAAAAAGACCGGGTTTGTGCCGGAGAAAACAAAAAGCTGCAAGTGAGTTCCCCCTATATCGCATCTTACGAATGGTTTAAAAACGACCGATCCATCGGCAACAATACCGATTCTTTATGGATATACAATGCCGATTTTGAAACTGATGCCGGACTATACCAAGTAAAGGCAACGGGTTATTGCGGAAAAGTAGGATACAGCACGTTATCCGATCTGTGGGTAATTACTCCGCTGACACCCGAAAATCTGGTGATCCAAGGTCCGAGTGAATTTGAAGAAGGAAAAGAAGAACGACTCAGGATAGGAAACGGTTTCGGATATGATGATGTACTACGGTATGCTTGGAGTTATGAAAGTTATAATTCTTTGCAAAACAATGTTATCTTCCGAGCTTATCCCGAGCATCCCGACATGCATGATCCGTATGTAAAGTTCCATAAAGCCGATATCGGTAAAATCACGTTGGATATGACCCACGCATGTGCTCCCGGCGGTCATTATATTGTAACCAAAGAGATAAAAGTAGGAGATGGAGGAACCGGAATAGAGGATGTATACAATCAAAGTACATCCGTATATCCGAATCCGGTAGGAAACGAACTGAATGTTGTCAGTAAAAATCCAATCCGAAAAGTGACGGTTACGGATCTGAACGGTAAACTGATTTATTCTCAACAATCGGAAAACGAACATCATTTACAGATCAGATCAGACGGTTGGGCTCAAGGAACTTATGTGATCATTGTGGAAACAAACGAATCGAGAGAAATCTATAAGATCATTAAAAAATAAATTCATTCGAATCAATGTAATTTTAAGCTACAGAAGAAGCCGTTTCAAATTTCATTTGAAACGGCTTCTTCTGTTTCATCCTACCCGATAACCCGGTCAAAAGGAGATGGATTATTTTTCTTACAAAGAGAAAAAAGAATTCCGACTTGATAAATTCCACTTCCTTTCTAAATAAATAGTATATTTTTGCATTTCACTTAAAATACAATTTCTTAATGTCCGGATTAATGACACACTATACACTTACTTGTATGTCCTCATCTTACTCATTATACTTGGATTTTTACTGACAGTCATCTGCATTTTGTACCATGGAGTTCTTCTCATTCTCCCGGTTTCCCGTAACTTTAACCCCCATAATTAAGAAATAACAAAATTCATATTATTTACATACGATCAAATGAAATTATCAGTTCTTTTATTTTGTATCTTTCTGTTCCCGACTCTTTTACTAAAGCTTTCGGCACAAGATAATATTCTGAATCAAAAAGATTCTCTCTTGCATGTTATTTCCACCTCCCGGGGAGAAGAAAAATTAAAAGCTTATTCTTTATTGACTCTTTTACCTTTTTCGGAAGAAGAAACGGAGGTGAAATTAAATTATATCAACGACTTTATTAAAGAAGCACAAAAACAACAAAACAAAGAATTCATGCATGATGCTTATCGAATGATGCTCATAACTTTATACAACGACCTTCAAATAGACGATTTTCAAAGGGAAGCAGCCGAATACATGCCTTTTTTCAAAACCAATCATTTTTCCAAGACTTATTTCTATATCTATGAACTTTTGCTGAGAACATACGGAGCACAAGGAGACGGAACACGAGTAATAAATGAAGCAAAACGGATGTATGATGAAGCAAAAACCGAGAACTGCTTATATGGAATGACTAAGTCCGTCTATATGTTGGGAGTTATTTACTTTATGGAAAAGCGCTATGACGAGGCAGAAACTTTCATGAGGGAAACGATCGAAAAGGCAAAAGAATTGTTGGAAGAAGATAACGATAAAGATAATCACATTTTATTATCAGATGCTTACAGTGAATTGGTAAATGCCCTGCTTGGTCAAAAAAAAACAGAAGATATTTTACCGGTATTACCTATTTGGAGAAAACAACTGGCCTCATTTGAACAGTTTTTCGGAAAAGACGATGCTGCAGGTTCGTTATTGGAATATTACAGCTTTTCGGCAAGGACTTATTCCTTTTTGAATGATTACGACAAAGCAGAAGTTTATTGCGATTCATTGGAGCAGATCAACTACAGTCCCATCATGCTGCCTCGTATATGGGAATATAGAAGTCAAATCAGCGAAGGACGCAAAGAATACGATAAAGCTATCTATTGGATCGATAAAACGATCGAAGAAAACAGTCGTTGGGGGGAAGAACGTGCAACTGTTATTTTTATGAGACATAAAGCTCGTATTTTGTGCAAAATGGGACGCGGAGAAGACGCATGGCCGGTGTATGATTCAGCTTTCAACCGGAACGATTCTCTGCATGTTGCAGAATATAATGCTCAGCTGGACGAACTCCGTACCATTTATGAAGTAGATAAAATCACATTCGAAAAAGAAAGAAATCGGAATTACATGCTTTTTGCACTGGGGGGATGCTTCCTTTTAGTTATCCTACTTGGAATTTGGATTTATTACCATCGACAAATTGCAAAAAAGAATAAAACATTAGTACTCCAAATAAAAAGGTCGGAAAATCAAGAAAAAATATTCAATAATGAGGCTCTTCCTGCAACTTCTTTTTCTGCGGATGAAACGGATGACTCTCCTCATTTTTGGCCTGAAAAACGGAAAGACCAACTGTGTTCCGCTATCCGGGATATTATACTAAAAGAAAAAATATATCGTAATCCTTCCATCAATCGCAATTTTCTTATCAATCGTTTGAATACGAATAAAGATTTGTTTATCGAATCTTTCCAATATTGTTTTGAAATGTCATTTTCCGAACTTATCAATACCCTCCGTTTGAAAGATGCAATTATACTTTTGGAGCAATCCGATTTATCCATAGAAGTCATTTCCGAAAAAGTCGGTTTCGGAACTGTTCGGACTTTTCAAAGACAGTTTCGTTCCAAATACAATATGTCGCCTAAAGAATATCGGAAATTTGCACAACAAGAACAGTAGTTTATTTATAAAATACAACAATGTAAAGCTTATAAAACATCCTTTTCGACAAAAACCCGAAATTGCGATTTTATTGTATCCTCCTTATTTTTGAATGGAATAACAGAAGTTTATTTCTTGCTCCTATTTTACCGAATAAAGAGAAAAATATATACTCGTAATTCATTCTAAATCCATATATTTGTCAATAACTTTATATAAATTGAATTTAAGATACAATATAAAAAATCTTTACCTCCCTATTTCAGTCCATGGTAAAAATAAAAGTTCCGGGCAACAACCCTTTCACAACCAAGGACTTTACCAAAATAAGAATGAATATATCACCCGTAATCCCCAATAATCATGAAACTAAAAGTAAGCAACGACTTAAGTAAAGCCAAAAATATTGGAAAAACAATTGAAAAACGCTTGAACGAAATTGGTGTTTTTTCATTAGCCGATCTTGCAGAGATGACTCCGACAGAGGCATTTAAAAGAATTAGAATGAATTATCCGGAAAAAACAATTCCGGTCTGTTACTACTTATTTTCATTAGAAGGGGCCTTATTAAATTTACATTGGAACGATCTTCCGGCAGAACTGAAAGCGAAATTAAAAAAGGGAGTAAAGTCGATGGAGAAGTAAAGTTAACTTTGTTTCCAACCTTTGCGCATCGTTATAAAGCATTTCTTGTTTTGCAATCTTGGAAAAGGGAAGACTGTTTTTTGCCACAATCTTCCCGATAAAATTATTTAATTTTTTTTCCGATATAAAATACGTATCCGTAGTAATCCTTATATT
>DAIQOU010000260.1:0-6549 GCA_036787725.1 Bacteroidales bacterium | reverse complement strand
CCTGAGGTTCCGTCTTTGGGGTAAAAATACAACACCAGTTTTTTGCCCTTATAATCCGACGATTTTATTTCTTTACCATTTTGATCTTTCCCTAATATTTCGGGAATTTTGTCTCCGATTTTCATTTGAAACGATTAGAATTTATAAGCAACTCCTGCAGCAATAGCCGCTTGGCCCGGACTGCTTACCACTGCATATTTTACTTCTCCGAATAATGCAAAACGAGAAGACAAATCATATTGTCCTCCTGCTCCCAAATTAATGCCTACTTTATTTTTAGAGAGGTCAGATCTCGTTCCTTCTTTGAAGTTTACAATTAACAAGGTAACTCCCAGGATAGGATAGAGCTTTGCTTTTTCATTTTCCAGATTAAACAAATAGTGAGCATCCCCGCTCATTTCCCAACCTTGTCTTCCGCTACCGTTAAAAAAGTACGTAATTTGAGGAGCTATCCTAAATTTTTCCGAAAAATGTTGTTGATAACGGAATCCCCAGCCCAAGCCTTTCATATATGTGCCGTAGTTTAACGAAGTTCCTATACTTTTATCATAATCTTGAGCAAAACCGGTGGTTACCGAAATAAATATAACCATAAGTAAAATTCCTATTTTCTTCATGTCGCAGTTAATTTAATTAAAGTTTGAGTTCCTAATTATAATTCCAAGTCGTTGTTGTAAATTTCATGCCAAGGCAATCCTTGCCCGTTCAGTTCTTTCATAAAAGGATCGGGATCAAATTCTTCCACATTCCATACGCCCGGCGATTTCCAATATCCCTTGAGAAACATCATGGCCCCAATCATTGCCGGTACTCCCGTAGTATAGCTTATTCCTTGCATTCCGGTTTCTTCATATGCTTTTTGATGGGAACAATTATTATAAATATAATAAGTCATTTCTTTACCCTCTTTATCGATGCCTTTAATGCGACATCCGATGGAAGTTTCACCGGTGTAATTCTCTCCTAAATCTCCCGGATCGGGAAGTACGGCTTTCAGGAATTGGATCGGAATAATTTCGACACCATTATACATAACCGGATCGATACGAGCCATACCTATATTTTGAATTACTCTTAAATGAGTAAGGTATTCTTGTCCGAACGTCATCCAAAAACGGGCTCGTTTCAGAGATGGAAAGTTTTTCACCAATGACTCCAACTCTTCATGATAAATGAGGTAGGATTCTTTGGGACCGATATTGGGATAAGTGAGTGTTTTATGTATCTCATGCGGTTCGGTGTATACCCATTGTCCGTTTTCCCAATATTTTCCTTTTTGAGTTACTTCCCGGATATTGATTTCCGGATTAAAGTTGGTTGCAAACGCTTTTCCGTGGTCACCTGCATTACAATCTACAATATCCAAGTATTGCATTTCTTTAAAATGGTGTTTTGCGGCATACGCCGTAAAAACACCGGTCACACCGGGATCAAAGCCGCAACCTAAAATAGCAGTCAACCCGGCTTCGTTAAATTTATCGCGGTAGGCCCATTGCCATTTGTATTCGAATTTAGCTTCATCGACGGGTTCATAATTGGCTGTGTCGAGGTAATTGACTTTAGAGATCAAACAAGCATCCATAATAGTCAAATCCTGATAAGGCAATGCAACGTTGATTACTAACTCCGGTTGAAACTCCGAAAATAATTTTACGAGTTCATCTACATTATCCGCATTTACCTGAGCGGTTTTTATTTTTTTGTTTCCGTATTTAGTTCCTATTTCGTTTGCGATTTTATCACATTTAGCTACCGTTCGGCTTGCCAGTATCACTTCCGTGAAAACTTCATGATTTTGGGCTACTTTGTGAGCAACAACCGTACCTACGCCTCCGGCGCCTATAATAATAACTTTTGCCATTTTTTTTAATCAAAAAATTTCTATTAAACCATTGACAAATATAACACTATTTGTTAATAGTTTGTTTATTTGCCGGCCGAGACTTATTTTTTATAGTTGAAGATAATTTTCAATTCGTTTCCGATTCAATATCTTTCAAAGCGTTTGACAAATATTTATCCAAACTTTCCACATCCAATTTTTTGGCAACAATTTTTTTGTCTTCGTCCATCAAATAAATACCGGGTGTAACAGAAGTATCAAAAAATCTCCAGAAATAAGAAATTCTTTCCGGATCCCATACATTATTCCAATCATTTAATTTGTGGTCGTTTATGAATTTCATCCATTCGTCTTTATCTGTCAATGTATAAAAACAAGCTACCGAGAATCCTTTGTCTTTGTATTTTTTGTATAATTCTTCATGTATGCGGGGAGTTGTTTGTTTACAATGACCGCAAGAAGGCTCATAAAAGTAAATAAGTGTATATTTTCCGGCGATATCATACAGGTTGATATTATTTCCGGTAGTATCTTGTAATTGTAAATTTTGAGCTGGCATTCCGATCCGATTATACTGTATTTTTCCGTATTCGGATTGAACGTTTGCAAGAAATGCAGAATCCAAGTTTGATACCAACCCTTTAAGATAATAATCTTCAGCCAATTTAGCCCAAATATTTTCCATTCCCATGTATTCATTGGTAGCTCCGTAATTAAATAATTTTCCCAGCATTAACCGAAAGCAAATGCTGTCATCCATGGTTTGAGATACCAACCATGAAGCCGCTTTAGCTAACGAATCGGGAATGAATTCGACGTTTGATTGCATGTATCCCGTTATACTTTTCGGGAAATAACTCGTGAACCAAAAACGTTTGTCTGTCAGGTCTATATTGTCAAAGTAATGATATTTCAAATATTTAAACTGTTCGACTGCTTCTTCTCTATTTTGTGGAGAAGGGTGGGGACCGGTGACGGGCTTTAATCCCTTGAAAAATTTTCCGACCCATCGGTCTTTATGGGTTTCGAAGAAATGATCTTGAAAAGCCAGTACTTCTGTATTTAATTCTTCCAGTTGAGTTGTGATTTTTTCCTTCTTTTCTTTCTCTTCTTCCTTTAATTCTTTGTATTTATTAAACAGCTCGGTTCGTTCTTTCTGTTTTTTTGATAAAAATTGAGTATAACTCATGAAAGCTTCCGAATCGATCGATCCTTCGATTTTATTCTTCTCGACGAAATTGGAAGTATCGATAGAAAGCGTAAATGTTTGGTCCTCTCCCAAAAGAAGATCAAAAAAACGGGTACTGTCAACGTATATGATATACAATCCTTCTTGGAACTTGGTTTCTCTTTCGAAGACACCTGTGCCTTTCTTAGAAAGGGTTATTGTGTCTTGTGCATAATTGGAGCCATTGTAGTAATTAATCAATTTTAATTCTTTTTCTTTTAATTGAGGAGCTTTTATTTCAATCCTTAATCCTTCATCGGAAGCTTTTCCCGAGAAGGCGAAAAAGCAAAGAAGAATACCGATAATAAAATGTTTACAGTTCATAATTTAATTTTTTAGTTTTATTTTTCAACCAATTATTTTCTTCTTCCGTCAGGAAGGGAGAGAGTCTGTCATATACCTGTTGATGATAAGAGTCGATCCATTCGACTTCTTCTTTATTTAGTAAGGTGAGATCAACGGGAGTTGTATCGATGGGACAAAGAGTAAGGGTTTCGAATCCCAGAAAAGTACCGTATTCGGTGGTTTGTTTTTTTACGGTCAGCATGAGGTTTTCGGTTCGGATTCCGTACTTATTTTTTCGATAAATTCCCGGTTCGTTGGAAGTTATCATTCCTTCGACAATTGGCACCGGATTGTATTCCATTCGTATGCTTTGAGGTCCTTCATGTACGTTCAGGAAGTGTCCTATACCGTGGCCGGTACCATATAAATAGTTCACACCGTTTTCCCAAAGCGGTTTCCGTGCGAGAATATCTAATTGTATCCCTTTGGTTCCTTCCGGAAATTGAGCGAGAATCAGTGCGATATGTCCTTTGAGGACCAATGTATAGTCCCTTTTCATTTCTTCCGTAACACTTCCGACAGCTATCGTTCGGGTAATATCGGTAGTCCCGTCAAAATATTGCGCTCCCGAATCAATTAATAATAATCCTTCCCGGTTGATTTCAGCATTGCTTTCTTTTGTTGCAGCATAGTGGATAATTGCTCCATGAGAAGCATATCCCGCAATCGTTTCAAAACTTTCCCCAAAATAAAGTTGTTGTTCGCTTCTATATTCCCGCAGCTTTTGGCTGATGTCCAGTTCGGTGACCGTTTCGTCCTTTTCCAATGATTGTTCCAACCACATGAAAAATTTCACCAATGCAATTCCGTCTTTTAACATGGCATTTCGGAATCCGTTGATTTCTGTATCATTTTTAATACTTTTCAACAGATCGGCCGGATGTATGTCTGTATTGATAATGGTGTGCTTTTCTGAAATGGCTTTAAATAAGGAATAATTAATTTTATGAGGATTAATTAATATTTTCCTGTTGTCGGGTAGCCTTCTTATATAATCGGTTATTTTATTGTAATCGGCCACGACTATATTTTGTTCCTTAAAATAATCGATACATTCTTGAGTGAGTTTTTCCGGTTGGATAAATAGAACATTTTCCGATTCGGACAAGATAGCATAAGCAGTTACGACGGGGTTGAATCGAACATCATTTCCCCTTATATTAAAAAGCCAAGCTATCGTATCCAAGGAGGCGATGACCGTTGTGTCGGCACCTTCTCGGTTTATATCTTCCAATACATGTTTGATTTTTTCACGAGAACTCTTCCCCGATAATTCTTCCGGTAGGATGAATGCTTTTTCGGAGGGAAAAGAAGGACGATTTTTCCAAATACTGTTCAACAACTTGAAATCCGGTTGGATAGAAATGTTTTTTTGCAAGAACTCCTTTTCGGAAGAGATGATCCCGCTAGCCGGAAAAACATCTCCATCCATTCCTATGGCGGTATTTTCCGACAGTTCGCGGGATAGCCATTCGGTAATGGTCGGCGTTTCCGGCAATCGTTCTTTAAATAAGTCTATTCCGCTATTATGCAATTGATCTTCAGCTTGCAGAAAATAACGAGAGTCTGTCCATAAACCGGCTTTGTTGAGGGTTATTACTACTGTTCCGGCAGAACCGGTAAAGCCTGAAATGTATTCCCTGTATTTCCAACAATCGGCAGGGTATTCACTGATATGAGGATCCGAGCTTGGAATAATGCAAGCGTCCAGTTGATTTTCTTTCATTAACCCTCTTAGTATTTCTATCTTTTCTCGCACCGTTAACATCATGATTGAATCTTTTTTGATTTTGAAATTTTTTCTTCCCAAATAAGCCAAAGGAGAAAAATAAGTCCGTAAAAAATATAACGAAATACCCCTTCGTGTAACATTTCAAATCGTTCGGGATGATTTTTTATAAGCATACAAATTACCGCTATTCTTACTATATTATAGATTATCAAGATCAAACATCCTAACGGTATATACCACAATTTCTTTCTCCACGGTCCCGGAAAAAGGAGCATGATGACGAGGAATATGTATAGTTGTTTGACAGCGGTGCATCCCCAAATAATGATAACACTACTGTCGGGTGCATCGGTAAAATACAAGATTGTATCTTTTCGTTGAAAAGTATCCGTATCGGGAAATAACTGTACAGTCCACCGGGCGGCTTTTGCCGTTAGCCGGGAAAGTTGTTCAAACGGGGCGGTTGCATCTATACCGAAAATGGAAATTTCATGTCCGTTGAGGTTGCCGTCCACAGCTATTTTCCATAAAAAGTGGGTTACGAGAAGCAGTACCATAAAATATAAGATATTCTTATAAGGGTGAATGGTTCGGATAACCTTTTTTAATTGTTCATTCATCTATTATATCTGCAATTAAGACTGCAAATGTAGCAAATAATTGATAATTAAAAATTAAAGAGTTACCTGTGTATTTCGGAAAGAACGTTATAAAAAATAAAAATATACTTACTGCCAATCAAAATTAGAAGAGGAATCCTGCTTTTCCATGAAAATCATTTATCTTTGCCCCAATTCCAAGAATAAATAGAAAAAGAATAGTGAATATTGTAATCGATCAAGGTAATACTTCGACGAAAGCAGCTGTTTTCGATGAACGAAAGATGTTGAGTTCTTTTATATTTAAGCCGTTGACAGCAAGTAAATTGCTTCGGTTATTGAACGAATTTTCTCCATCCAAAGGAATTTTGTGTTCTGTTACCGCCATTAAACCCGAGATTGTTTCCATATTGGAAAAAAGATTGATTCATTTTGTTGTTTTAGATGAATCCCTTCCTTTACCCATTCAATCTGTCTACCGAACTCCGGAGACGTTGGGAAAAGATCGTATTGCTGCGGTAGTAGGCGCTTGGACACAATATCCGGGTAAATCAATCTTAGTTATTGACGCCGGCAGTGCTATAACTTATGATTTTATTGATGCTTCAGGCATATATAAAGGTGGGAATATCTCTCCCGGGATGACGATGCGATTTAAGGCTTTAAACGCTTATACCGATCGTTTACCATTATTAAATGAGTGTGGAGAACTCCTTGATTTGGGAACAGATACGGAAACGGCTATTCGCTCCGGTGTTATTTCCGGAATTATCAAAGAAATAGATGCTTACATTGGAGATTT
>DAIQOU010000259.1:0-6569 GCA_036787725.1 Bacteroidales bacterium | reverse complement strand
CGGTGAAGCTTCTACCGAAGATATTCTTATTATCTCCGATTGGTTGAGAGAAAATAAGGAAAATGAAAAAATATTCATGCAATTGAAAGAATATTGGAATTCCGATATCTCTTCCACATCTATTATTGACCATGACCGGGTTCTCGATCGTTTGTCTTCCGAAATAAAAGAAACTCGAACCGACTATTCATTCGTAAAAAAGATCAAGCTTAAATATGTCGGGGCTGCTGCTGCAATACTCATCGGATTCCTTGTCTATTGGGGATTTACCAAAGAAGAACGGATTATTCACAATTATTCTTATATTTCCGGAAATGCAGTTTCTCCTATCGATCTGCCCGACGGAACTCACATTTTACTCAACAAGAACAGTATTCTCAGCTATAACGATTCTTTTGGAGAAAAAAACAGGAATGTAAAACTCGAAGGAGAAGCTTTTTTTGAGGTTACACAAGATACGAAAAAGCCGTTTGCTGTCGATTTGGACGGTACTCAAATCACCGTACTCGGGACAACCTTCAGTGTTAAGAACAGACCGGAAGAAGCCACGACATCAACTGTATTGGTAGAAGGATCCATTCGCTTTGAATCTCCCGACCAACAAGTACTGTTAAACCCCAATCAACAATTGGTTTATTCTAAAAATAATAGCGAAATAAATGTACATAATGTCGATATCGAAACGGCTATCGCCTGGAAAGAAAACCTGATACGATATAAGTCACTGACTTTTGAAGAAGTGATTCGTATGTTGGAAATCCATTACTCCGTCATGATAAAAATAGAGAACGAACAATTGAAGAAGGAAAAAATAACCGGTGCATTCGATGGTAACCTGAATGTGGAACAAATATTGAATATCATGAAAAATAATATACAATTCTATTGGAAAAAAACGAGCGACATTACGTATGTCATCCGTAAATAAAAACCATCAAATTATCTAATACTGTAAAATATATATGCCTATGAAGTAAAACCCGAAAGAAAAAAACCGGCCAATCTTGGAGGAACAGCCGGTTTAAAACCCTTTATTAAGTAAAATCCGTTTTAACTCACAACTCTACCCGAAATAGATATTTGTGAGTTGGTAACCAATTTATTCACAAATATATGAAAAATATATGTATCAGCGATACTTCTTATAAAAAAGAAGTATCGGTAAAAGTACTGCGTATTATGAGAATCTCACTATTCCTTTTATTCGTAGGTTTTTTCCAATTACAAGCCGGCAACACATATGCCCAATCAACAAAAATTTCACTCTCTACCGGTGAAATCACATTGTCGGAACTATTTAAAGATATTGAACGACAAAGTGAATTCCTGTTTAATTATAAAGACAGTGATGTAACGGGAATAAGTGTGGAAGTAAATGTAAAAAACAGCAGAATAGAAGAAGTGTTAAACCAAGCATTGAAAAATACCGGACTCGTCTATTCCATAAGCAATCGGCATATCACGATAACAAAAGGAAACTCCTCCGGAACACAGAAAGAACGGGATAAAATAAATATTACGGGACAAATTACGGACGAACAAGGAGAACCGTTGATCGGAGTTTCCGTATCCGTAAAAGGACAAGCAACCGGAACTTCAACCGATATCAACGGGAAATTTCTGTTGAGTGTGAATCCGGGCGACGTACTCAACGTCTCTTTTATCGGTTTTGTTAAACAAGAAATAACCGTTAGAGAAGCGACTAATTTGAATATTCGTCTCAGAGAGCAGGCTTTAGACCTGCAAGAAGTCATCGTCGTTGCATATGGAGTACAGAAAAAAGCAACGAAAACCGGAGCGATCGGAGCCATTCAAGGAGAAGAGTTGAATAAATCCATCAGTGCCAACATCTCCAATGCCATGGCCGGACGGATTTCAGGGGTAAGCATGCGACCAAGCAGCGGAAAACCGGGAGAAGATAATCCGACCATTTACATTCGGGGAATAAGCAGTACCGGTAACCAAAATCCGTTGATCGTAATAGACGGAGTAATCCGCGATAATATAAATCAAGTGAATCCCAACGATATCGAATCGGTCAGTATCCTGAAGGATGCCACCGCCATTGCCCCTTACGGATTGGGAGGAGCCAACGGGGTGATCCTGATTACTACCAAAAGCGGAAAAGAAGGGAAACCGACCTTGTCACTCGATGCTTATTACGGATGGCAAACACCGACGGTACGTCCCAAAATGTTGAATGCGGTAGACTATATGACCCTTCGTAATGAGGCTTATCTAAATGATAATAAAGGAAAAATACCGGAAGGCGGTTCTCTTCCTTTTGATAAAGACTTGATAAGCAATTACCGGAAACTGCACACTGAAGACCCGGATCGGTATCCGGACAGTAATTTCTATGACGAGATGGTTCACCTCAACACTCCCATCCAAAGCTACAACCTGCAGTTAAATGGAGGAAATAACCAAACACGGTATTATGTCGGACTGGGGTACTTCGATCAACAGGGTATGTACGATAATATTTATTACAAACGATACAGTATAAACGGGAAATTCGATATTCAGGCACTGCAACATACCAAGGTATCTCTTTCTTTCAACGGTTCTGTAGAAAAAAGAAATGCAGGTCCCTCTCCTACTGCCATCAGTTATATTCCCATCAGAAGCCTCTATTACAGCAACGGTTTTTGGGGCGAATCGGGAGGAAGCAGTCCTATCGGAGAATTGAAAAGCGGATCTTATAACAAGATAAATAACAATACGTTATTATTGTCTATGTCGCTCGAACAGGAACTGCCTTTTATAAAAGGATTGAGCGCTAAAGGAGTATTCAGTTATGACCCGAACTTCCAAACCGAGAAGAGTTGGAATAAACCGAATTATTATTACCTGATCGATACCAACACGAGCCCGTATACTTATACACGCACCGTTAACGGAGAAGAAATGACCTCACTAAACCGGGAAGAAAGTCGAAATGAAAGAATTTCGGGACAAGCTCATCTCAATTATGCCCGTACCTTCTTCCAAAAACATGAGGTTACCGCATTAGCCGTATTTGAAGCCCGAGATACCAAATATCAATGGATGAAGGCTTATCGAAAAGGCTACCAAGTTGATATTGACGAGCTGGATATGGGAAGTTCCGACAAAATGGATTTTGACAACGGAGGTTCAAGTTCGCATGTTACACAAGCCGGCTTGGTGTATCGTATGACCTATGCGTTTGACGGAAAATATATGTTTGAAGCTTCCGGACGGTATGATGGACATTCCTACTTTGCCCCCGGAAAACGGTGGGCCTTTTTTCCGGCTTTTTCCGCGGGTTGGAGGATATCCGAAGAAAGTTTTTTGAAAGATAAAACCAACTGGTTGCATAATCTGAAATTAAGAGCATCGTGGGGAGAATCGGGAAACTTGGCCGGGAATGCTTTTGAATACCTTTCTGCATACGAATTATTCGGCAATTCATATATGTTCGGGAATAAAATAGTACAAGGTTCCCGTATGAGTAAAGAAGCCAATCCCAATATTACCTGGGAAAAAGCGAAAAGCTCCAATATAGGTATTGATGCCGGGTTCTTTGGAGGAATGCTTACTCTCGAAGCCGATGTTTTTCATCAAAAAAGATCGGGGATGTTATTATCCCCCAATATAAACGTACCGATAGAATACGGACTAAGCCTTGCACAAGAAAATGCGGGAGAAATGACAAATCGCGGTTTTGAAGTGCAAGTAGGCGGTAATTATTCCTTTCCAAACGGCTTGAATCTGCACCTGAACGGAAATTTCAGTTATGCAAAGAATAAAATGGATAAAATATACGAATCACTGGATACATATAACAGCCCGTACCGACGCCAAACCGACCGACCGTGGAGAACTCCGTTCGGATATATTGCCGAAGGATTGTTCTCTACCGCCGATGACAAAAACGGTGACGGTATTATCAACTCGGCAGACGGATATATGGTGGACCAATTCGGAGCGGAATTACATCCGGGAGATGTCCGATATAAAGACCTCAGCGGACCGGAAGGTGTACCCGACGGAAAAATCGATGCTTGGGATGAAACAGTGGTAGGATATGCTCCTTATCCCCGTATCACTTATGGTTTTACCCTGGCAGGAGATTGGAAAGGGATCGATGTAAGTTTATTCTTTCAAGGAGCGGCACAGGCAAGTTTGAACGTACAAGGTTATCAAACACTTCCTTTCCGCCTCAACAATACGAATGTGTCTTATGAATATTTTAATAATTACTGGACACCCGAAAGACAAAACGCCACCTATCCCCGGATCACCCAGGCCCCCTATAAAAACAACACCACCAACTCACAGTATGACAACGGGTTCGGACCTTATTCAAGCTCTTTTTGGATGCGCAACACCAATTATTTACGTTTGAAAAATATAGTGGTGGGTTATACATTCCCCCGTTCATTGACACAAAAAGTGGGAGTAAACGCATTACGTATCTATGCTTCGGCCAATAACCTGTTTACTTTCAGTAATCTGTCTTTTATTGACCCGGAAGTGGATTACAATTCCAGAGAAGAAGCCTATCCGTTGCAAAAAGCATATACATTCGGTTTAAACATAACATTTTAAATACTGATATTATGAACACTCGATATAATATATTCTGTTTTATTACGGGTTTACTATCTATCCTGTTGTGTTCGTGTAACGATTTTTTGGACACGGAACCCGGAAATACGTTGACAGAACCTACCCAATGGGCAAGCGAAAAAAATGCCGATGTATACCTGAACGGTATATACAGTACATTGAACAAACCCAATACCCCCGATCCGCTCGACAGCTTTACGGATGACAATAACGGAGGGCCTTACTGGGCTTCCTGGCAATGGAAGCAAGGTATAGCCACACCGGAAGTGCGCGGCGGCTATCCCATGATTCAAGATGGCAGCGCCAATGATTTTATGAATTGGGGAACCGTATACGAACGGGTTCGCAAATGCAATGAATTCTTGGAACAGATCGAAGCAAATAAAGGAAATTTCTCCGACGAATGGATAAATAAACGAAAAGATGAAGTACGCTTTCTCAGAGCATTCTTTTATGCCGGTCTGTGGCAACATGTGGGAGGTGTAATCATCCTCACCGAAACATTGGACCGTAATACCATGTCGGAAGATAAATTATACAGGAAAAGAAATACATTTGAAGAAACCTATAATTTTATAAGTAACGAACTGGAGGAAATCGTATCCAATGGTTACCTGGATATAAAATACAGTAAAGGAGACGCCAATGCCGGAAGAGCTACGTTGGGAGCTGCTCTTACCTTGAAAGGATGGGTGGATCTGTATGCTGCAAGCCCCGGATTCAATGCCGAAACACCGGTAGCGGCCGAAGGAACCGGTGCTACCGCCGAACAAATTAAACTGGTCGGATTCGGTAATTACGATGCAAAACGATGGGAAAAAGCAGCCGCAACCAACAGACAATTCCTCTCTTTGTATAAAGGAACTTACGAGTTGTTTCCGGATATGAGCAAATACTGGAGCGAAGCTACCGAATATAATTCGGAAGTGATCTGGGACCGCCAACTGGAAAGAAATATCAGCGGCCTGAGCAGCGATTTTGCTCAAAAAGGCGGACCGACTTATATCTTGGGAAAATATTATACATGGGGAAATTACTGTCCGACTCAAGAATTGGTGGATGAATTTTGCATGTCAAACGGCCTTCCCATCAGTCACCCCAACTCCGGTTACGATCCGGAAAATCCTTATAAGAACCGGGAAAAACGATTCTACGACTTTATTGTGTACGACGGCGCTCCTTATAAAATGAACTGGATGGAAACGGAAGATATTATTTATACTCGAATCGATAAAGTCAATCCGTCTAAGAATCAAATAGAATTGGGACAATCGGATGTTACCCGTACCGGTTACTATTTCAAGAAACGGATGGATCCGGATTGGGAACCTACCGGCTCGGGCTACGGAATTAATTATGTGTTTTTCCGATATGCCGAAGTACTCTTAAACTTTGCCGAAGCTCAAAATGAAGCAGCGGGTCCGGATGATGAAGTTTATAAGGCTGTAAACGAACTCCGAACGGCAAGAGATCTTCCTACATTGGAAAATTCATACGGAGGAAAAACGCTTACTCAATCCGAGATGCGGGAAGTGATCCGCAGGGAAAGACGCGTAGAACTGTGTTTCGAAAACAAGCGTTTCTATGATCTGGTACGTTGGAGGATCGCTTATGAGGTTTTGAATAAAGAATTGCATGGAATGAAGATATACAATACACAACCGGACGACAATTCCGGGAAATGGGTATACGAACGTCTGCCGCTCTCCGCTCATCCGCATGTATTCACACAAAAGATGTATTTATGTCCCATTCCCTATTCGGTAATAACTGCTAACAGCAAAATCATACAGAATCCGGGATATTAATAAACCGGACTTCCCGGGATTGATAAAAGTCAGATTAAAGAGGCTGGCGCGAAAGGGAGAAAAGCGCGAAGGAAAGGGAAAGGAAAAAAGCCTGAAAGGCTTTAAAGCGGCTAACCCCGGGTTTCACCCGGGGAGGCTGCAATCCCCTGCCCACCAACCCCGAAG
>DAIQOU010000769.1:0-1880 GCA_036787725.1 Bacteroidales bacterium | reverse complement strand
TTTCCTTAATCTCCTCATCCAACAGACGAGAAGACTCGTATTTAATATGATAAGAAGTATGGAAAACGGAACCTTGCAACAAATAATATTGTTTCGGTTCGCTGCAAGAGAAAAAAAACAAAAATGAAAAAATGAAAATAAATCCTCTCATAAGAAACAAAAATAAAAGAGAACGATCAACCAATCGTTCTCCGAATAATCTTACTCCCACTCGATGGTGGCCGGCGGTTTGGAACTGATATCGTAAACAACCCGATTCACACCTTTCACTTTATTAATAATCTCATTGGATACTTTAGCCAAAAATTCATACGGAATTCGGGCCCAATCGGCTGTCATGGCATCTGTCGAAGTAACGGCTCTTAATGCAATGGTATTTTCATAAGTCCGTTCATCCCCCATTACTCCAACAGAACGAACGGGCAATAAAATAGCCCCTGCCTGCCAAACTTTATCATATAAATTCCATTCACGCAATTCCTTAATATAGATATCATCGGCATCTTGAAGAATCCGGACTTTTTCGGCCGTAATATCACCCAAAATACGAATGCCCAATCCGGGACCGGGAAACGGATGACGATTAATCAAATGAGGCATCATTCCCAACTCGCGTCCGACTCTCCTTACTTCATCTTTGAACAGTAAACGTAAGGGCTCGACCAGTTTCAAGTGCATTTTTTCCGGCAATCCGCCTACATTATGATGTGATTTGATCACCGTTCCCGTAATGGAAATGGATTCGATAATATCGGGATAAATGGTTCCTTGTCCCAACCATTTAACATCTTGCAGTTTATGTGCTTCTTCTTCAAAAACATCAATGAAACCTTTTCCTATAATCTTCCGTTTGGTTTCAGGATCGGACACTCCTGCCAACGCCTTATAAAAACGATCGGCAGCCTTTACTCCAATCACATTCAATCCCAAATGTTCATAGTCTTTCAATACATTTTCAAACTCATTTTTACGAAGCAACCCGTGATCAACAAAAATACAGGTTAAATTCTTTCCGATCGCCCGATTTAAGAGTACTGCCGTAACAGAAGAATCGACTCCTCCCGAAAGCGCCAAAATAACTTTGTCGTCGCCCAATCGCTGTTTCAATTCGTCTACAGTCTGTTCTATAAATGAAGATGGGGTCCAATCTTTTTTCATTCCGCATATCGAAAGGAAATTATCCAAAATTAACATCCCGTCTTCTGTATGAAACACTTCCGGATGAAATTGTACGCCCCACGTTTGTTCATTCTCTATCTTATACCCGGCAATAGCCACATCGGCTGTTGTGGCCACAACCTTAAATTCGTCGGGAATGGAAGTAATGGTGTCTCCATGTGACATCCATACCGAAGATTCCTTTTTTACTCCTTTAAACAACAGATCTTCTTCATTCACGGAAGTCAACAAAGCCCTTCCATATTCGCGGGTGTTACTCTTTTCTACCGTACCTCCGGAAGAATAAGCCAAATATTGAGCTCCGTAACAAATCCCTAACATCGGTAATACTCCCCGAATACCGGATAAATCCGGTTTAAAAGACTCTTTATCATTAACAGAAAACGGACTACCGGATAAAATAACGCCCTTTACGGAAGGGTCATTCTGTGGAAATTTATTATAAGGTACAATTTCACAATAGGTGTTTAATTCCCTCAACCGGCGACCGATCAATTGCGTTGTTTGTGATCCGAAATCGAGAATAATAATTTTTTCGTACATATTGTATTTTAATAATGAGGATTGAAAATGTAGTGCAAACGTACATAAAATTTTGGATTTATTTTAATAATTAAAAGACAGAATCAACGAATAATCCTCTGTCGGTAAAGATCCGTCAAAAATAATCCCCCCGGATTCCTTCCACAAAGAATATAAAT
>DAIQOU010000016.1:4167-23155 GCA_036787725.1 Bacteroidales bacterium | reverse complement strand
AGACATGCAGGTGGTATGGAGAATGAAAGAAAAAAAACGGATTTTAATCTATACATTCGGCATTTGGATTTCTTATTTTTTATACTTTTATATTACATTTTATGCTTTTGACTTTACGTCTAATTTAGGAGTGACGGCCGCTCTGTTTGTTTTTGCACTCAACAGCGTCAGTATGGGTATTCCTTCCAATGGAGGATTGGGACCGTGGCAAGCTGCAACTGTATTCGGATTGAGTGCATTTATGGTAGAAATGGAACAGGCAAAAGCTTTTGCTACGGCAGTATTTGCTTTCCAATCCATTTGGGTGGTCATTTGCGGTCTTTTCGGAATGGGAGCACTTTCAATTAATACAAAAAAATAAAACAAGTGTATTATGGAAAAAGAAATCACAAGTTTAAAACCTACAGCTGTTTGGGGCCATTTTTATGAGTTAACACAGATTCCTCGTCCTTCCGGACAAATGTCGGAAATTAGTTCTTTCATCGAGTCTTTCGGGAAAAAATTAGGTTTAGAGACCTCTAAAGATGAAGTCGGTAATATCCTTATTCGCAAACCGGCTTCTCCGGGCTTGGAAAATTGTCCGACTTTAATTTTGCAAGGACACTTGGATATGGTGCCGCAAAAAAATGCCGGAACAACATTCGATTTTACTAAGGATGCAATACAAACATATATAGACAACGGACAGGTAAAGGCTCGGGGTACCACTTTAGGAGCCGACAATGGTATTGGAGTTGCCACTGCAATGGCTATCCTTGAAGACCAATCGTTGAAACACGGCCCGTTGGAAGCTCTCTTCACAATTGATGAAGAAACCGGAATGGATGGTGCTTTCGCCGTCAGACGCGGATTTATAACAGGAAGCGTTCTTTTGAATCTGGATTCCGAACAGGAAGGAGAGTTATATGTAGGATGTGCGGGAGGAGCCGATTTGAACATTACATTTCAATATAAAGACGACCCGGATGTGCCGAAAGACGATATCGCGGTAAAAATATCATTAACCGGACTGAAAGGCGGCCACAGCGGATGTGATATCCACTTGGGCAGGGCCAATGCCAACAAATTAATATTCCGATTCCTGAAAGAAGCAGTCAGAGATTACGGCGCCCGTTTATCTTCTATTGAAGGAGGGTCCCTCCGAAATGCCATTCCTCGTGAAGCATTTGCCGTTGTAACTATTCCGGGCGAAGATGATTGTGAAGGTTTTTGGGAACTGGTATCCGATTATCAGGATCTTTTTAACACCGAATACGCCGGACCGGAAAAAAATATTTCCTTCATCGCAGAACAAGTAGAACTACCTTCCGCACTGATTCCGGAAGAAATTCAAGACGATCTCATTAACGCTGTAGAAGGCTGTCCCAACGGCGTTATCAATTATTTTTATGACTTCCCGGATACAGTGGAAACATCCACAAATCTGGCTGTCATAAAATCGGAAGAGGGTAAAATCGAAATTAAAATATTAACAAGAAGTTCTTCCGAAACAAAGAAAGAAGCAATTTGTTCCGGACTCGAAAGTGTTTTTTCTCTTGCAGGAGCTAAAGTAGAATACGGAAATGCTTATCCGGGATGGAATCCGAATATCAATTCCCCCATTTTAGCGTTGATGAAAGAAGTATACAAAGAAAAGACGGGAAAAGAACCGGAAGTAAAAGTAATGCATGCAGGACTGGAATGCGGTATTATCCTTTCGAATGTTCCCGGCTTGGATGCTATTTCTTTCGGCCCTACTATCAGACACCCTCATTCTCCGGATGAAGAAGTGGATATTAAGAGTGTTGAATTATTCTGGAGTTATATAATCGATGTATTGCAAAATGTTTCTAAAATGAAATCATAAATTTATGAAAAAGATTCTCCTTTACTTATTGCTCTTAATTCCGGCAATAAATATAGTCGCTCAAAATGAAATCAAGCTTCAAGATATCAATTGTTATAATTTAGGTGATGGTCGCTATTATTGCGAAGAAAGAGAGTCTAAAAAGCCGGTAGAAGGAAAATCTCGCATAATAGACGGCTATACGACACAATATATGGAAGCCGAGTTCAAAGGAGGTATTCCTTCGGGTTCATGGAAGAATTATCGCTACAATGTTCTACGGGAAGAAATGATATATAAGGATGGTCGATTGGAAGGAAAAGCGGTTACCCTTTATGAAGACGGAACCATCCAAGAAGAACGAAATTTCAAAGAGGGAAAACCGCATGGAAATTTTATTTCTTATTATCCGGACGGGAAAATTGAAAAACATAAGGAGTATAAAGACGGAAAAGAAGATGGTGTGGAACGGACTTTTAACCGGCAAGAAAATCTTATTTCCGATCTCCTGTTCGCCAATGGTAAACAAATCGGCAAAGCGTATCAAAAGTATTCCGAATATGATCGTACAGCCTATTACAATAATGACGGAATATTGGATGGGGAGTATTCCGAAATTTATCATGGCGGGAATGTAAAAGTAAAGGGAAAATACAATAACGGAAAGAAAACCGGAACTTGGGAATATGGGAAGAAAAGCGGAGAGAAAACAAAAACCGAAGAATATGCGAATGATGATAAGATAAAAGAAACTACTTATTATACAAACGGATCGGTGAATACGGTTCGCGAATTGAAAAATGGAAAAAAACACGGATACGAGCGAAAGTATAATTACGAAGACGGAAGCTTGCTCAGCGAGTTGTATTTTTCGGAAGGAAAACAATCTTCGGTAAACGCCGGCAACGAAAAAAATCCCGGAAGCTTGATTAAACAAACCAAACAAATGTCCAGCAACCAAGGTAACTTTATTAAAACCTTTTATGAGGTAAACGGTAAGTTGGAAGGTGAATACACAGAGCAATATACCGAAGGAAATAAGGGAATGAAAGCCAAAGGCCAATATAAAAACGGTCTTAAGGTGGGATTATGGGTGTATGAAAACCGTTCGGGCAAAAAAATAAAGGAAGAAAATTATGTCAACGGAAAACTCAACGGTAAAGTAACAACTTTTGAGAATGACGGGAAAATCAATAAAATGTTCACTTATAAAGAGGATGTTAGGGAGGGAGCATACGAACATTATCAATACGGGAAGTTATCCGAAAAAGGTACATATGTAAATAACCGGGTAGAAGGAAAACGGACCTATTACAATATTTCTACAGGAAAACCAAGTTCGGAAGAAATCATTCCGCATGATTCAAGCGACCCGCGTTCTTATAAGGAGTATTATGAAACAGGTGTCTTAAGGGAAGAGGGCTCCAGAAGAGGGGGTATGCTGATAGAGAGAAAATCTTATTTCCCAAACGGTAAATTGAGAATTTCCGAAATAGGAGACGCCGGTAAAACAAAAGTATTGGAAGAATACGACGAAACCGGAAAAAAATTAAGATAAACAAACCAAAGAAAAGATGAATAAAATGGTAACACGTGTTTTTCCTACCTCCAAGATGTCCGATTTGGTTGTGGCTCATCCGGATACCATTACCGTATTGGAGCGTTTCGGAATCGCATTGGGTTTCGGAGATCAATATGTAAAAGAAATAGCCGAACGATATAATATTAATCTGCAATCCTTTATTTCTATCTTACAGGTCTTTGAAGGCAGTATAAAAAGCGACATTATATTGGAAAAAGAGGCTATCCCGGATGTGTTGCTATTCTTAAAGATTTCTCATAAGTATTTTGAAGAAGAACGAATTCCTGCTATCCGGGAATTAATCGGAATATTTGCCAAAAGAATCAATCCTCAACACGGAAGTGTCATTATTTCCTTTTTTGACGGATACATGAGAGAAGTAGCAGAACATTTCTTATATGAGGATAATATTGTATTTCCTTATATTGACTCCATTATTTCGTGTTTTAATTCAAAAGACTATAATATTCGGGAATTTGAAAAGAATCATACTGATATAGAACAGAAATTATTGGATTTGAAAAACATTCTGATAAAATATATTCCGGAAAGCGAAATGTCTTCTTCCCGAATCCGGATATTAAAAGACTTAATTACGTTAGAACAAGATCTGATTTATCATACCATTATTGAAGATCATTTACTCGTGCCTTCGACCAAAAAGATTGAGCGTTTGCTAAAAAGCAATAAAGATTAAAGGATGGTTCTCAAAAATATGTTTCAACACGTTGTTATAATTGAGAAATCGAAAATCATCAGGGACGGAATCTTTTCTCTTCTGACAAGCCATAAAGTCAGTAAAGCGATTACTGTGCTGAAAGATTTTGAAGAATGGACAGTTGCTCTGGGTGAAAAGAAACCGGATGTGGTAATTCTCAATCATAATTTGTCGAAAGAAGACATTAAAAAGATAAAATCCAAATACAATTTACCGGGAAATACTCTTTTTGTTGCAATTATCTACGATTATTATTTGCCCGAAGAGATTTCGGAATTATTTGATGAAGTTATTTTCATTACAGACAGCGAAGAAACTTTTGTAAATAAATTCCATCGCCTGAGTAAAAACAAGGATGATCATTTTGACCGGGACGAACGAGAACGACTTACCGACCGGGAAAAAGATGTTTTGCGTTTACTGGTACAAGGATTTTCCAATAAGGAAGTGGCCGAACAGTTGGCCATCAGTCCGCACACTGTAATTACCCACCGTAAAAATATTATAGAAAAGACCGGTATTCGTTCACTGGCCGGTCTGGCAGTATATGCTATCTTGAATAATATTGCAGAAATAGGTGATTTGAAAGGTTAACCTTCCTAAAAATTCAAGTAGACCAATTCTTACTTTCATTTAAAAGAACTACCTTTGCCCGTCTAATTCCTATGCAAGTAACATGTTACATGTTAAAAGGTTATATCTATTTGTTTTACAGGCATTCCTTCCCTTATTCATGGCCACTTTCGGGGTATGCCTATTCATCATTTTAATGCAGTTTTTATGGAAGTATGTAGATGAGATGGTGGGTAAAGGTATAGAAATGACAGTCCTTATGGAAATGTTTTTTTATGCCGCCTTATCTTTGCTTCCCATGGCATTGCCTTTGGCAATCTTATTGGCTTCTTTAATGACCTTCGGAAACTTTGGGGAACGAATGGAATTGCTTGCCATGAAATCAGCGGGCATTCCTTTGATAAAAATAATGAAACCCCTGATCATCGTCCTCCTATTTGTATGCGCCGGTGCATTTTATTTTCAAAATAACATATCTCCCGTCTCTCAGGTGAAACTCTGGACCTTAGTATTGTCCATGAAACAAAAATCGCCGGAATTGGATATACCCGAAGGCTCTTTTTATAAAGAAATTCCGGGAAGAAATGTATACATCAGCCATAAAGATAAAAAAACAGGTATGATGTATAATATGATGATTTATGACTATTCTAAAGGATTTGAAAATGCAGCGGTCATCGTAGCCGATTCCGGAAAGCTGAAGACCTCCGCCGATAAGTTTTATTTGGTACTTTCTTTGTATAATGGAGAATCTTTTGAGAATCTGAAATTTGAAAGAACCCGTGAAATCAATGAGAAAATACCCTATCGGAGAGAATCCTTCAGCTTAAGGGAGATGCTAATCGAATTTGACGGAAACTTTAATATGGCCGACGAATCCATCATGCAGAATAGGGACATTTCAAAAAATTTGCCCCAATTAAGACACTTTATTGACTCGGTTTCAACTCAATTGGACAGCACAAATGCTTTAAACACCCATGCTTTACGAAATTATGTATATCGGGAAGCTCTTGCTAAAGAACCTTCTTCGGTACAATCTCAATCGGAAGAAAGTGATACGTTCTCTATTGTCGGTTTTGATAATTATCTGAATAATAAACCTCTCACTCAACAACAACAGTTGATTAATCATGCCCGGATCGGAGCTGAATCTGTGTTGAATGATTATAAAAGTCGATCCATGTTTCAGGAAGCGGACGCTGCTTCCGTTCGGGGACACCGGGTAGAATGGCACCGTAAATTTACCTTATCTGTCGCGTGTCTGATTTTTCTTTTTATCGGAGCCCCGTTAGGCGCCATCATCCGAAAAGGAGGACTGGGAATGCCTACGGTAATCTCTGTTTTTCTCTTTTTATTCTATTATGTGATAGACATCTTTGGCGTGAAACTGGCTAAACAAGGAGTAGTTCCGGCTTGGCAAGGAATGTGGCTCAGTTCTGTCATTCTCCTCGGGTTGGGTTCTTTCCTTACTTATAAAGCCGTAAACGACTCGGTGATGTTTAATGCAGATGCATGGATCGGATTTTTCAGGAAATTAACGGGGAAAAAAGAATCCCGCTATTATCAAAAAAAGGACGTTATTATGTCCCCTCCCGACTATACGAACGATCTCAACTTATTGGAATCGTTGTCTCAACGAATCCGGAACTACTTGAATCGAAATCAAAAGGCTCCCGGCTATTTTGCTTTCCGGAAAGCCCCCCCTGCAGACGCCGAATTAAACGGAATTATTACCCAACTGGAAACCGTTATTGAAGACCTCAGAAACTCGGATCAGAACCTGATTATCGGGAAATTGATGGACTATCCCATTATAACCAACCGGAAAGGATTTTGGGATAATCCGGTGTTGAGATGGACCGGAGCCGTATTGTTTCCGATCGGATTCATTTTTTATATCTTCACACGACAAGCCCATAAGAACAAAAACCGAGATTTACTCACGGTTCAACGAGTAAGCGAAAGTTTGATTGAAGAAATAAGAAAACGAATCATTAAAGAAGAATATTAATAATATCAGCGTTTTATGTACAAACTGAATACAATAGAAGAAGCTATTGAAGACTTTCGAGAAGGAAAGTTTTTAATTGTAGTGGATGATGAAGATAGGGAAAATGAAGGTGATTTTATCATTGCTGCCGAAAAGATAACCCCGGAGAAAGTCAATTTCATGATTACTCAAGGAAGGGGATTACTTTGTGCTCCCATTACGGAAGACCGTTGTGATGAACTGGAATTGGAAATGCAAACGCCCCGGAACACATCCATATATGAAACTCCCTTTACGGTGACGGTAGATAAAATAGGCGGAGGATGCACTACAGGCGTTTCGATGTTTGACCGGGCAGAAACAATCAAAGCATTAGCCGATCCCAATACCAAAGTAACCGATTTTGCTCGTCCCGGACACATCAGTCCGCTTCGTGCACGCAATAAAGGAGTACTGAGAAGGGCCGGACATACGGAAGCAACGATCGACATGGCCCGGCTGGCAGGATTATATCCTGCCGGAGCATTGATAGAAATAATCAATGAGGACGGTACGATGTCCCGCCTGCCTCAATTAATGAAGATGGCTGAAAAATACATGATAAAGATTATCTCTATAAAAGACCTGATCGCTTACCGTTTGAAAAATGAATCGTTGATAGAGAAAGGAGATACTGTAAACCTTCCTACTCAATACGGACATTTTCAATTGACACCTTTCCGACAAAAGTCCAATGATCAGGAACACATGGCTTTAATAAAGGGTACATGGGAAAAAGACGAACCGATATTGGTTCGAATGCATTCTTCGTGTGCTACCGGCGATATTTTCGGTTCCATGCGATGTGAATGCGGCGAACAACTTCACAAATCCATGGAAATGATCGAAAAGGAAGGGAAAGGGGTGGTAATCTACTTGAATCAGGAAGGCAGAGGCATCGGATTAATGAATAAAATAAAAGCGTATAAATTGCAGGAAGAAGGACTGGATACCGTCGATGCAAATGTTCATTTGGGTTATTTGCCGGATGAACGGGACTACGGTGTAGGCGCTCAAATATTAAGGCAGATAGGGGTATCCAAAATCCGATTGCTTTCCAATAATCCGATCAAAAGAGCGGCATTGGAAGGATACGGCCTCGAAATCGTAGAGAATATACCGATCGAAATAGAACCCAATCCTTATAATGAATTTTATATGAAAACAAAAAAGGAACGAATGGGACATATATTGAAAAATATAAAATTGTAGAGTAATATTGTGAATTTGATTACTTATAGCTATTTTTGTAACGTAATCAATAAAATAATTAACGCAAAATTATGACACAAGTTTCAGATCGTTTGGCAGCATTGTCTCCTTCAGAGACGTTGGCAATGTCTCAAAAAAGCAATGAACTCAAAGCTCAAGGCATTGATGTGATCAATCTCAGTGTGGGAGAACCGGATTTCACCACTCCGGAGCATATAAAAACCGCAGCCAAAAGAGCCGTTGATGAGAACTATTCTTTCTATTCTCCGGTTCCCGGCTATTTACCTTTACGGAATGCAATCGTTGCCAAATTGAAAAAGGAAAATAACTTGGATTACAAACCGGAACAAATCGTTTGTTCCAACGGAGCCAAGCAATCGGTTTGCAACGTGTTGATGTGTATTATCGGAAAAGGGGATGAAGTGATTGTTCCGGCTCCTTATTGGGTAAGCTATGTCGAAATGGTGAAATTAGCGGAAGGAACCAATGTTATCGTCGAAGCCGGTATAGAACAAGATTTCAAAATAACTCCGGCTCAGCTCGAAGCAGCCATTACCCCCAAAACAAAGGCAATCATCCTTTGTTCTCCTTCCAATCCCACCGGCAGTGTGTATACACGTGAAGAATTGAAAGGATTGGCGGATGTATTGGCCAACTACCCGAATATCATCATTATTGCAGATGAAATATACGAACATATCAACTACATCGGTTTGCACGAAAGCATTGCTCAATTTGAGAATGTACGGGACCGGGTAGTGATTGTAAACGGTGTTTCCAAAGCCTATGCCATGACCGGATGGCGGATCGGATGGATTGCCGCTCCTCAATGGATTGCATCGGCCTGCAATAAGTTACAGGGACAATATACTTCCGGACCTTGCTCGGTAGCTCAAAAAGCAGCAGAAGCAGCTTACACCGGAGATCAAAAATGTGTGCTTGAAATGAAAGCCGCATTTGAACGCAGAAGAGACTTAATCGTCAACCTGTTGAAAGAGATCCCGGGATTAAAAGTAAATAAACCGTTCGGAGCGTTTTATGTATTCCCCGAATGTGATTTCTATTTTGGGAAGGCTTCTCCTTCGGGAAAATCAATCAACGATGCCGCCGACTTGGCCATGTATTTGTTGGAAGAAGGACATGTAGCTTGTGTAGGAGGTGCAGCTTTCGGAGCTCCCCGATGTATTCGCTTATCTTATGCTACTTCCGACGAAAACTTAATAGAAGCGGCCAAACGAATTAATAACGCATTGAGTAAGTTGAGTTAATTTTTTCTGAATCTTTTTAATATAATGAGGGTGGATCACGAATGATTTCACCCTCTTTTTGTACGCGAAAGGAAAGACACGAAAAATGGAAAGCGCGAAGGAATAAAGGAAACTTTACCTGAAATACTGTTTTCTTTTCCGCCCTTCGCGCTTTCGTGCTTTTATCCCCTGCTCCCTCTATTCCAATGATTCCAGAAATTCCACTTCTATGATTCGAAGCCGGGCATCTTTTTCCTTTCCGCCTGTTTCCAATTGGTTGGCATGGTTTGCTGCAACTTCCGTAATCTGACCGAAAGCATCGTTATCGGTGGCACTCTTTTTCATTCGGATGGTTATTTGGTTGGCACGCACCGGTTGGGTTTTCAAATGGACATAACCTAAACTTGTTTCCGTATGCCCGCTCCACACCAAAGAATCACCGGCATATACTTCCAACGGATAACTGCGCGAACGCCATCCTGTCAGTTTGATACAAATATCGTCCACCTCCGCGTAGCGCTCCAAGTTATAGGTAATCCAAGCCGTTTCTTCTTTTCCGTCGCTTGCCCATTCGCTCAATTCATTATCGTCAAAACTGTTGTTTACCGTTTCTTGGTTGGCCCCCGCTTTAGCGGAAAGGATGCGAACATCCACTTTTTTATCTTGATAAGAGGCAGTGAGGGGAGTCTCGCCTCTGTCCAACCAACCGTTCAAAGTACTTCCGGGTAAATAAGTACTTACTCCGTTCGACACTTCTACCGGAAGGGATTCCCAAGTAAGCGATGCGGCCGGAAGTCCTTCGGCTTCGGCTTTTAATTCAATCTTTCCGGCTCGTACCGTACTGCGTATCAAGGCCCGATTTATTCCGCATTCTACCGGAAGGTTACGATCCAAAATATGGTTTCCCTCTCCCTGAGCAATTCCTCCTCTCCATTCGGCTTCTCCCTCTAATGTGAATCGGACCACCCGATTATCCAACGGGCAACGTCGACCTTCTTTATCTGTAACTTCCACCTGAACCAATACCATATCTGCCCCATCGGAATGAAATCCCTCCGGACTTTGAATCAACGTAAGTTTCAATTGTGCCGGATCTCCCGTTGTGGATAAAACATAACGACTTAATTCCTTCCCTTTTCCATCGTAACTCACCGCTTCCAGGTTTCCCGGCAGGAAAGCAACTTTTTCAAACGTGAATAAAAAGTCATACTTTCTTTCTCCTTTTCCCAGTGATTTACCGTTAAGGAACAGTTCTACCTCCTCCCCTGTCGAGGCTACATATACAGGCTTTACCGTCTTTTCCGGGTAGTTCCAGTGTCCGATGATATAAGTCCGGTGTTTTTCGGTATCAACCCAACCGTCCCACATGGTTTGATGTACAAAGAAAGCATCTTTTTCAATGCGCATCGGATCGGTAACCCCGCTTCTACGATAATTCTCGGCTCCTCGATAATGCGTATTGGTATCGGAAAATATTATCTTCGCGCCTCCGGAACTGACCCTTCGTCCCGTACCCGGACGTTCGCGCCAATAATCATACCAACGACGAATCAATTCCACGGCAAACATATCCTGATTATGATTGTAATCGGTAGCAGGCGCATTCCGGTATAAAGGTCCGTCTCCTTCTTTATGAAACGGATAACTGTATTCATCCCAATATTTCCTCAATCCTTCATTGCGACAGTATTCGGTAGCCCACATCGGATGATGCTTACTCTTATTGATATAAAGCATTTCGCCTCCGTATTCGGCTTCCCGAATATCCAACATTTCGCGCGATCCGATGGCTCTTCCTCCATAAAAATCGTATGTATCGCGGATATTTTTCATTTCAATCATATGCTCGCGGGAAATGGACTCGTTTCCGCACTCATAAAACAAGATACTCGGATTGTTTCGGTTATATATAATCGCATCGCGCATCAATTCTACCCGTTGTTCCCACTTTCTGCCTTCCACATCCTTCTCGGCATCCCCGGCCGGCATGGCTTGTATCAGCCCTACCCGATCGCACGATTCCACATCCTGTTTCCAAGGAGTGACATGCATCCAGCGAACCAGATTTCCGTTTCCCTTTACGACCAATCCGTTGGAATAATCACTCAACCAGGCAGGGACGGACAAGCCTACGGCAGGCCATTCATTGCTGGTGCGTTGAGCATATCCTTTCATCTGAAGTACACGATCGTTCAACCATATTTTCCCTTCGGCAAAACGGGTTTTACGAAATCCCGTACGGGTGTCCACTTCATCAAAGACCCGGTTCTTCTCATCCACTAACTTGGTCTTTACCGTATAAAGATAACCATATCCCCAACTCCACAGATGAAGGTTTCCGACGGGAGCAGATGCGTGTACGACTCGGGTTTCCCCGGCCTTCAATGTAATCTCCTCTCCCTTAAATGTCTTTACCTCTTTTCCGTCCATATCGAAAACCATTACTTCATAATGAAATTGACGAGGTTTACGACTCGTATTTTTCACTTCCGATTCCGCATGAATTATTGCGGTACGGCTTTTGACTTTGATATCGGTTGCATAAATATATACACCGGTTGTTTTCAGATTACTGTATAAAGGAAGGGTTTGATACACTTCGTCCGTAACATGCAAATATACATTTTTGGGAATACCTCCGTAGTTGGCATTAAAATTACGGTTATTCCATTGAAAGGTCGTTTGAGTTGCTTCTTCTTTATAATTCCAATCGTTATCAATACGTACAGCCATCACATTTTCTCCTTTTTTAATATAAGGAGAAAGGTCGAACCCGACAGCCATGACTCCGTTTTCGTGTTTTCCCAAATAATGTCCGTTCAGGTAAAAATCACCACCCTGACGAATCCCTTCAAACTCGATAAAAACCTTATTACTGCTCTTTAGTTCGGGTAATTGAAACTTTTTACGGTACCACACGATGGTATCGGTCAGTTTTTCAATAGACAACTTAAATGCTTCATCTTCATTAAAAGCATGCGGAAGAGTCACTTTTTTCCATTTACCGTCATCGAACCGATTATTTTCGGCACCCGGGAAATCGCCCGTTTGCAAGCGCCATTCGCTATTAAAATTATACTTTTTACGGTTCACCTGTCCGAAAACCCCGGATAGTCCGGACAACAGGAGTAATAATAGAATAATACATTTACACTTCATAATTTATTTATTATAAAAAAGGTTATATCATCAGTAGGATTTATATACATTGTCTCTTGGAAAAGAATCCGAAAAATCGGGTTTTATACTTGCTTTCGGGTGCAGATTTTACATATAAACTTCAAATTATTTTTCATGCTTCCATTTATCATAGGTTTACAATATCATCCCGTTATTCCGGGTACAATATTAATAAGAGCTTCGAAAATAATCCATGTGAAAAAAGAAGCAAGCATAGAATATTGTTCACAATCCCTCTATTTTGCTTCTCTGATATAAATAATGAGTCGGATGGAGACGTTTTTTCTCCAAGCAACCAATCCGATTATCACGATTGCCGGGTACTTTCTTCGTTTAAGGAAAGTGGTGAATGGTTAACCCGGATACCGGACGACTTCTCTTTGAAGTGCGAAAGAAGAGAGAACAAAATACAATTGGACTTTTGATACATCCTTATACAAGGGAACTCCGGATATGTATGCAGGGGAACTTCTCTGCCTAAGCGGACAGATATTTTCTGTCCGCTTAGACAGAGGTCTTCTGTCCGTTTAGGCAGAGAATCACTGTTCAGTATGACAGAACTCTTCTGCCTCTTGTGACAGAATCCTTCTGTCTGAACAGGCAGAATTCACTTTCCGCAGGTATCGTTTGTATTCCCCTGTATACGGAAGTCTGCCCGATGCTTACGGAGGTTTCGAAAACAACTTTCAGCGGTTGTTCAATTCTCTTTTATCCCATACTTTTATTTGATCCACAATGACCCCTTCATCTAATGCAGTAATGGTAAGGCTTGTTTTTCTATGGGGAGTAATCTTATGGGAGGTAACGCGTACAGCACGATTGTTCAATACATTCTCTTTCCACTCCTCACTTCGTCCTTCCGTTCTGAAATCCACTATTTGCTCCGGTTCTTTATCTACAACGATAGAATAGCGTAGGGTTTTGCCTTCTACCGGATGATTCGGAGCCAAGGATACTTCGATCCGGATTGAATCGGTACCGGTTCCCGTGAAATCATACCTTACCGAACTTTGTTTCGACAAACTGACGGCACCTCGCCGGTAGCCCAATCCGTGTGCAAGAGGTTGTTTCCCCTTGAATCCGGCATACTCCTTTGCATCAAACAAGAAAAGAGGAGATCTGTCTTCCGGCAACGGATACTCAGCTGTTGTACGAGGTACTTGTTCATACACGGAAAGTCTTCTCGGTTGATAATCCATTATATTTTTCCATTTACCGCCGGCTTGAGAATTATACTTCTCCGTTAATGAAACAATGGTTTCGAATGCGGCATCACTTTGTTCCCAATCCGCGAGTCCGTGGCGGGCCAATTGTCCGTACAAATGCTTTTTATTCATCTCGGCAGCCCCTCGTACCGGATATTCTATCAACTGAAACCAAGCATCTTGTTTTGCAGAGGGAATCTTAGAGGAAAGTTGAATCACCTTTTCCGAAATACGGTTATAATCCCGGAGCCGTTGATTTATTTCTCCCCGGCTCCAAGGCAGGTCCGATACGATCTTGTATTTGGGATCTTTCTCTTCCGTGCGGGTATTAGCCATAAATTCCGGTTTGCGAATATAAGCCAAACGATAATATTCATTCATCACCGACAGCAATTCATCGGCATTTTCTTCCCCGAATTCCCGACTCAACCAAGAAGATAAATGTTTATCCGGCCCGTTTATATTGTTTTCGACGGATTGGATATCCCAAGCCATATCAAGAAATAATTCGATTAAATATTCAGCCGGCTTAATATCTCCCACATTGAGTATCCACATATCCTTAGCGCCTTTATCGTAGGCCAGTTTCATTTGCGTATAAAGTTGTGCCGGGTGATTGGTGGCCAGCCACAGATAATCATGCGGACGGCCCCAATAGGAAACATGGTAATATACTCCGTTCCCTCCCTTCCGGGCACGTTCTTTATGATCGGGAAAATGGCGTATATAACCGTAATTATCATCGCACCAAATCAAAGTTACATCCTCCGGCACTTCCAGTCCCATATGATAAACATCCAACACTTCCTTATACGGTATAAACGCTTGAGGCACTTGTTCCGGATCCGGATTCACATACTTGGCGATCATTTCCCGCTGATCTTTCAATACATTAGCCAAAGCATCCTTTTGTTCTTGCAAGGTATTGGCTCCAAGCATCTTGCTATCGTGTACTCCTCGTATACCGAGCGTATAAATATTATCCGAGCCGGCAAGTTCTTTTACCCGCTCTTCCCAAAATTCCAATACGTTTTCGCGATTATTTACATAATCATAGGTCCCCGTTCCGGCCGTTTTCCATTCGGCATTCGTATTCCGCACCATGGGCTCGCAATGGGAGGTCCCGATAAAAATTCCGTACTTATCCGCCACCTCTTTATTTCCCGGAGTCATATAAAAGGCAACGGAACAATCGTGCATGGCGGGCCAATAAGTGTTGGCGCGCAATCGTAAAAGCAATTCAAAAATACGGGCATGGGTCTTCGGGCCGATTTGTCCTTTCACATCCGAGGGTTCATGAGTCAGATAACTCCAAGGTGTCAACCCCCAGTCTTCGTCGTTGATAAAGATTCCGCGATGCGCAACCGAAGGATATTGCAAAAGGCTGAAACCTTCTTTCAAGGTCAATGATTCCTTTTTTTCGATCCGTGAATCCGCCCACCATTCCCAAGGAGATACGCCCATTAAGCGCGATAATTCCAAGATTCCGTAAGCTGTTCCGCGTTTATCGCTTCCCACTATATATAACTTATTATCTTTAACCCGGATTAAAAAACCCTCTTTATGAAGTTTCAGACTATCAATCAAGCTTTTATCCATTGCTTTTTCAGCCGAGCTGTTGTATCCGATTGTTCCGATAAAAACCGGTCCGTTTTTATTCTCGATAACTTCTCCCGTAAAGACACGGTTATAATCTCTTTGAAAGATCTCCAATGCCGTACGAACCGTTTCCGGCTCGCCGGCGGCAATCGATACATTCAGATTGGTATTGCTCCGAAAAACAATGTCTGCAAAGCAAACACCAGGGAAGATTATTCCCATTAAAAGAACTATCACTGCGTTTTTCATTTCAAACATATTTTTCTCTATTGCATAACTATCTCATATGCAAAAGTATCAAACAAGAATAAAATGCTCCTGTATTTCGGTACAAAGGCATGTGCTTTTGTTCAATGCCGCCTATATATACTTCCTGACTGTTGCCATTACTCCGTCCAGTTGAGCCAACGCATACATCCGGCCATGAAAAGAGTATCCCGGATTATATCCTTTCTCTCCATCTTCCAACATAAGCCGTCCGTGGTCGACCCGCATCGGCAACAACGGATTTTCTTTCTCGAATATTTCAACCAGTTCGATTAAATGCCCTCTTCCTTCCAGGTGAGAAGCTTCTATAAAATTGCCGTTCGGGAGGATATCCGTACTTCTTAAATGTACGAAACGAGTACGACTCGCAAATTCCCTTGCCATAGCCGGTACATCATTCCGTAATCCCGAACTCAACGATCCGGCACAGAAAGTCAAACCGTTGTGCGGATTATCGACAGCATCCAATATCCGGCGAATATCTTCGCAGTCCGTTACAATCCGGGGCAATCCCAGCATCTGATAAGGAGGATCATCCGGATGAATACACATATCGATACCATACTCTTCGCACACAGGCATAATACGATTCAAGAAATACTTCAGGTTTTCTCGTAAGGCATTTTTATCCATACCCTTGTATAAATCCAATAAGCGATTGAAAACAGCGACGGGATGTTGATCTCCTTCTTTGATATTACCATTAATAAAGCCTTGGGTTTTAACAATAATGGTATCTATCAATTGTTCTTTTTCGGATTCGGTGACCGACTTATTCATGGAGTATACCTTCTGCAATTCTTCTTCCGAATAATCTTTTTCCGCACCTTTCCGTTCAAGAATAAACAGATCAAAATAAGCAAATTTAATTTTATCGAAGAACAAAGTAGAGGTTCCGTCCGGCAGCTTATAATTCAAATCGGTACGTATCCAATCGATAACGGGCATAAAATTGTAGCATACCGTTTTTATACCCGCCTTCCCTAAATTTTCCAGGCTTACAATATAATTATCGATTAAGGCATCCCGATTATTTCCCGCATACTTGACAGCTTCACTCACCGGAAGGCTTTCGACTACCGACCACCGCAGACCGGCTTCTTCTATGTAATTTTTCAGATCGAGAATAGCATCAAGCGTCCATATTTCACCATTCGGAACATCGTGCAAGGCCGTAACGATCCCTTCCACTCCTATTTGGCGAAGCATGAATAATGTTATCTTATCCTTCTTCCCAAACCATCTCCATGTTTTTTCCATGACTTATACTCCGCTAAATGCACTGAATCCGCCATCGACAGGTAATACAGCTCCCGTGATAAAACTTGCCGCCTCACTGCATAAAAATTGAACTGCCCCATTCAATTCGGATATATCCCCAAAACGGCCCATCGGGGTCTTTGCCAATACTTTTTTGCTCCTTTCGGTTAAGGACCCGTCGGGATTGATAAGTACGGCACGGTTTTGGTCGCCGATAAAGAACCCGGGAGCCACCGCATTCACACGAACACCGTCTCCATACTTCAATGCCATCTCCGTAGCAAGCCATTGGGTAAAATTAGTAACCGCCGTTTTGGCAGCCGAATAACCGGGTACACGGGTAATGGCGCTATAGGCTGCCATAGAAGATATATTAATAATACTTCCGCTTTTTTGTTCTGCCATTACTTTACCGAATACCATAGAAGGGAATACCGTCCCGTTCATATTGAGATTCGTAACTTTTTCCCAATCCGTTATTTTCATATCGAAAAAAGCCTGATCGGGTGCCAGCGTAGCTCCCGGAAGATTGCCGCCGGCGATATTCAACAATATGTCGATCCGTCCCCATTTGTTAAGTATCTCACCGGCTACATTTTCCAAGCTTTCTATATCCAACACATTTCCGACCACTCCCATTGCTTCGCCTCCCATCTCGGTAAGTTCTTTGACCCGAGCATCCAAATTTTCTTGTCGGATATCGATAGCTACCACTTTAGCTCCCGAACGGATAAAACTACCGGCTATACTTCCGCCTAACACCCCGCCGGCTCCGGTGATGACGGCTACTTTTCCTTTTATACTAAAAAGTTCATTCATAAAGATTTGTTTTTCAAATTGTTTTCAAATATAGTGAAAGTCAACAGCAGAGTGGTAGGCAAACAAGTTTGCCGGAAGCCATATCGAGACACATCCTATATTGTGCAAATATAATTATAGGTGTCTTGATTATATTTTCCTATATTTGCATGTAATAATCCTATATTTGCGATTTTCCCATGAGACAGATAATGAACGAGCGCATCTCGTTGTCAAAATCCTCGCCGCTTAAAGCTCGCTTTTATGACTACAACCGGTTCAGCTATCCTTGGCATTTCCATCCCGAATATGAAATAATATATGTTAAGGAAAGTACCGGTACCCGATTTGTCGGCAACAGCATAGAGAAATATGCCGCCGGAGACATCATTTTGATCGGATCCAATCTGCCCCATTATATGAAGAGCGATGATATTTATTTCTCCGACAACGAGGAGCTTCGGGTAAAAGGGACCATCATTCAATTTGAAAAAGATTTTATGTATCACTCCATCAAACATTACCCACATTTTATTAAGATAAAAAGACTGTTGGAAGATGCTCAACGCGGATTATACTTCCCGGCCGGCTGTTCTTCGAAACTGACTGATTTATTGGATATAATCCCTTTACAAGACGGCATCGACGGAATGATCGCATTCTTAACCCTGCTGAAAGAAATGTCGGAAGTCAATACTGCCTCTGTCATTTCTTCTTCCGACTTTGTCAATGATATAACTTATGATACCTCCCGAATCGAAAAAATCATATCGTATTTGAATAAGCATTATATTCGTCCCATAAGTTTAGAAGAAATAGCTTCTTTTGCTGCCATGAACCCGACGGCTTTCTGTCGTTTTTTTAAAAGCAAGACAGGCAAATCGTTTAAGAATTACCTGTTGGATATGCGGATCGGATATGCATGTCAACTCCTGCTCCCGGACGATATCAATATTGCGCAAATAAGTGTACGTTGCGGGTTTGATACCATCTCGCACTTTAATAAAACATTTAAAAGAAAAACGGGATATACTCCTTCTCAGTACAGAAAAAGCATGCTGAATGATTGAAATCAACCCGGGCAAATCTTATAAACTTTTATAACCGATTGAAGCAGGTAGAATGTCGGAGTTTATCTGTGTATTCACTTTACGAATATTCCAAAATAAGTTTGGGATCTATATTTAATATTTTATATAACTTTTTTGCCATTTGCATGGATACGTGTCTTTTCCCTGTCATAATCTGACTGAATGTAGATTCTTTTACTTGCAATAATTCTGCAGCCTGCCGTTGTTTAAGAGATCTTCTTTTCAATTCCTCTTCGATCGAAACAAGCAAAGGCGATTTAACCTTTATGTTTTTAAATTCAATAAACAAATTTTCGTAATCTGCACACAGTTCTCCCAATCTGCCGATTTCCCGAGTGTATTCATTATCGGCTTCTCTTTCGGACAATGACCCGTTATCAGTAGCTTCCGTAATCAGTT
>DAIQOU010000016.1:0-4067 GCA_036787725.1 Bacteroidales bacterium | reverse complement strand
TTTAATTAAACCGTACGGCACTCCGTTTTGTTGTATTCCGCATGAGTACCCAAAAAACGAACGATCAATATTCCTCCGACAAAAAGCACAACAGCCACAATCCTGTAATTGTTTCCTCTGATATTAAAAAACATACCTTCCGTTACCTATGTAATCGGCTGACGGAAAAGCCGCTTTCAAGTCGGCATGAGATTTTCATTCGGCATCTTCCACAATATTGACCCGCCTTTGCAATGCAGACAAAGCATCGGCATGTTTGCCGGCGAAGCTATCAAGCAATTCTTTGTTCAGGATTTTCATAGTGGGTGTTTCTTTGTACAAAAAAAAGAAAACTTCACAAAACGCAAAGTATTTTATTGTAAAAAAGGAGATGAAATCACTTGTTGTTTTATATTCTTTTCCAAATGAATTTATATAATACACCCTGCAGCCGGCTATACATACAAAACTGCCTGTCCCGATAAAAATTCCTCCCGACTTGGTGTTTCTCCTTGAAAAATTCATACTTTTAACTTTCAGTATCGGTTTAACATTACCTTTATGAAATTCTATTTTCTTTTTTTCTTCTTATTTCCTTTTTTCCCGGTGCAAGCCGGGAACGATACCATTACCACCGAACAAGGCCGATACATCGGGTCTCTCAACGAATCGGGCCAATTCGAAGGAAAAGGCACTTTGCATTATACGGACGGAAGTTCTTATTTCGGTCGGTGGAAAAACGGATTGCAAGACGGCTTTGGAGTTCGGGAAGCACCGGGAGGGGAAAAATATGAAGGGTATTGGAAGAAAGGAATGAAGGAGGGAAAAGGATACCAAACTTTTGTTTCGGGAGAAATATACCGGGGAGATTGGAAAAAAGGAGTCCCTCACGGAAAAGGGACTATCCGATATACCACCGGAGAACATTACGAAGGAGAAGTAAAAGGGTATAAAAGAGAAGGGAAAGGAACCATGCATTTTGTATTCAAAACAACATATACCGGACAGTGGAAAAATAACCGGGAAGAGGGGAAAGGAATACTCTATAATGCGGATGGAGGTATCTTGTATAAAGGGCAATGGAAGGGAGGTCAAAAAGACGGGGAAGGTACTTTTTACTTTGAAAACGGAGACATATATAAGGGAGAGTGGAAAAACGATAAAAAGAACGGTTACGGAACCTATACTTTCAAAGATAAAGGTGAATACAAGGGTGAATGGAAGAACGATGTACAACAGGGCTCCGGTAAGATCCGCTATAAAAACGGCGACACTTATGAAGGTGAATTGGTAAACGGTTCTCCGGACGGCGTCGGGATTTCTATCGAAAAGACGCCAAAAGGAAAACGCAAATATGTAGGAAATTGGTCGGCAGGCAAACGTCGGGGATATGGCACAATGTATTATCCCGGAGGAAATAAGTTTGAGGGAGAATGGAGGGACAACCGGGAAATATCGGGGACTTGGACCTCGAAAGAAGGAAGAAAATTAGAAATAAACGAATAATATGAAAAGAAGTAAAAGTTTTGTTACCGGGTTAGTAATCATTTTTATTATGAGCTGCACAGTATCGGATGCTGCTGCCCAAAAAAGAAAGTTTAATGGATATACTTTTGAAAACGATCCGGAGTCGATCCTTTTTGCCATCAAACAAAATATTACGGAGGAGTCCGGTTCCAAAGTCGATTTAAGTATTATCGATCAATGGATCGGATATATAAACAAAACAAAAGAGATCGTTAAAACCGAAGAAGAAAAGAACCGGTTATTGGCTGTATGCTACCGATATAAGGCTGACGGATACTCCATTCTCAAACAGAACGAACTCTCGTTGGAAACGTATAATCTGTCTTTACAATACAATCCCACCGACGTCAATACGTTGTTCAACCGGGCAGCTTTGTTTACCAACAATACGGGAGAAGAAGACAGAGCCTTGGAAGAATTTGAGAAAATACTCCGCATTCGTCCCGATTTCGGAGATGCCGAATTTGCTATAGGAAAAATATATGAGAAGAAAGAAGAATATTCAAAAGCAATCGAATATTACAATCGCGCCATCGCAATCAATGGCGAAAGGCAAGATTACAAAGACAGTAAAAGTGCAGTGTATGCCCTGTTACACCGTTCGGAGAATCGATCGGAGGTATCGGAACAATTATTAAAAGAGTATCCCGAGGATATAGAGGCGTACGAACTGCAGGCAAACGACTATTATATGAAAGAAGAGTATGAGAAAGCCGCCGAAATATATTCTCACATCATTGACTTGGCTCCCGAAGAACCGCATTATTATTCCTACCGGGGCGGTTGCTATATGGGATTGAAAAAATACAGCGAAGCCATTGCCGATTTCTCGCGAGTAATCACTTTATTGGGTAACAACAGCGGAATGACCTATTCGCTGCGAGGAGATGTTTATTTTCTCTTGAAAGAGTATGATAAAGCCTTGGCTGATTATAACATGGGGGTAGAACTGGCTCCTTACAGCCCTCCGGCGTATACCCGACGAGGAGATTTTTATATAAATAGGGAACAATACGATAAAGCCATTGCCGACTATACAAAAGCCATTGAACTCTATCCTTATCCGGATTACTTCAAGACAAGAGGAGAGATTTATAAAAAGATCGGGAAAGAAGACGAAGCAGAAGATGATTTCAATCGGGCCGACTCGAATCCGACAAACCGGGTTCCTTAACTTTTTTCTTGTACTTATTTTATTTGCAATGATTTATCTGTGATGATCCATCCTTTTTTAATAAATATAATGTACATTTGCATGTACTTAAAATACCATGAATATGCACAGAAGAAAATTCTTAAAATCAATGGGGGGGCTCGTTGCTTTTACCATTGTTCCCCGACATGTATTGGGTAACGGTTTTATCGCACCAAGCGATCAATTAACCAAAGGAATAATCGGAACAGGAAGCATGGGGCGGGGCCATGTGGATTATGCCGGTACCCGTTTAGTTGCTGTATGCGATGTAGACAAAAATCATTTGGAATTGGGTAAAAAACTGGTAAGCGAAAAGATTGCTGCTTATCACGATTTCCGCGATCTTATTTTAGACAAAAATGTGGATATTGTCCACATTGCCACTCCGCCTCACTGGCACGGGATCATGTCGGTTGAAGCAGCTAAAGCCGGGAAAGACATTTGGTGTGAAAAGCCGATGACACGTACGATCGGCGAAGGAAAACGAGTTCTGGAGGCTGTAAAACAATACGGCCGGATGTTCCGTCTGAATACCTGGTTCCGCTTCACCGATACATTTTACGGACTGGGAACTCCTGTGAAACCGCTGAAAAAGCTGGTTCAAAGCGGTATGCTGGGATGGCCGTTGAAAGTTACGATTGCCAAACATACGGGATTTGATTGGAAGTTTTATTGGGTAGGAAAAGAATACCTCGAACCCCAAACCGTCCCATCCGAACTGGATTACGATATGTGGTTGGGACCGGCTCCCTATAAACCTTATAATGCTCACCGCGTCCATGCCAATTTCCGGGGATACTGGGATTATGACGGAGGAGGACTCGGAGATATGGGCCAACATTATATCGATCCGGTGCAATACTTCCTGGGAAAAGACAATACAAGTCCCGTAAAAGTGGAAGTAGATGCTCCGCAACAACATCCCGAAGCGGTAGGAACCTGGCGATCCATTACGTATACTTACGACGACGGTTGCCAGATCGTTTTATGGGGAGGAGATTACGGAGATGCCGACACGCCTTATATTGCGGGACCCAAAGGAAATGTTTACAAAAACTTTGTCTGCGATATCCCCGATTGGGAAAAGAAACTGGCAGCATATCCCGAACCGGAACCGGAAGTGACGGATTTTATCGAGAGCGTTAAAACCCGAAAACCGTTTGCCCTGAACGAACGATACGGATTTCGTTCGGCTACCATCGTAAATATGGGCGTTATTGCATTGAGATTAAATCGTACTTTGCACTTCGATCCCGTTAACTTGAATTTTATTAATGATGAAGCTGCCAATCGTTTGTTGAATCCGCCGATGCGCGCCCGGCGGCATTGAAGCAGCAAACCTTCCGGATCTATTCCTTTCTCAACC
>DAIQOU010000258.1:0-6592 GCA_036787725.1 Bacteroidales bacterium | reverse complement strand
GGACATCTGCCTTGCTGTCTCCCACTTTCAAACTCAGGGATCGATCTTCTTCTTTATGATTATAAATTATTACTGCCACTCTGCCCTCCTGCGTAAGGAATGCGAGTACATTCTTATCATCCGATACTTTCAGCACGCGACTGCCCGGTCGGACAAAATGAGAAAGATGTTTCATCAGATAATATTCATCGGTATAGCGTACTTGTCGGGCGTTACGGTCAACGATCACCAATGAATTCTGTGACCAGTCCCATGCGCTTTTTCCGGTTTCGTCCAATACCATATTCCAATACATATAAGAATTTATGCCGTTGTTGAAACAATGCACGACGGCTTCCCAGGTTTTTTCCAAAGAAGTCCAGTTGTTTTCTCCGTTCCCGCACATGTTCTCGGTTTGCATATAACTGTATTGAGGATATTCTTTATGAATGGTTGTTAATGCACGCATGCCGGTCCATTGCACACCGACCCCCTTCACATACCGGGGTACGTCTTTGTGTTCAAAGAAAGTACGCATATAATTCGGGTTGGGGTAATTGACCGTACCAAACCAGACCTGCGTATCCAACGAATCACTCTCAAATTGGGGACCGAGGTATTGCGTAACGAAGATCGCCAAATCCTCGGCACGCCATGTACACGAAGGCCAACAAGGAGTCCATGCAATTTCGTTTTGCGGCATGATCATTCCGATGTTTACACCATTCTCTTTATAAGCTTGTACATATTTAGAAAAGTAGAGGGCATAGGCTTGAAGGTATCCGTGCATCATTTTGAACCCCGTGACATTTCCGGTCATGTTACGCGCGGAATCGAGGCGGTTGTGCCCGATATCCGTTCCTTCGATACCGGAACTTTTCTGCGAATAATGCTCGTTCACTTTCATCCAAGCAGGCGGAGTCCAGGGAGAAGCCCACAACTTCAGGTCCGGCCGAACTTTCAAGGCTTCCTTAATATAAGGAATCAAGATATAACGATCCCGATCAATACTGAAGTTACGCATGGTATAATCCTCTTTCACATCATTATAAGAATAATAACCGAAGGCATAATCGCTGGCACCGACGGGAGTACGCCCCAAAACAAAACCGGCACCTTCTTCCGAAAACAACGAAGCCATGATTTGAGTACGTTCCTCCGGAGAGAGGCATTGCATGGCATCCCAACCCAACTCATTGAAAGTTCCTCCAAAGCCGGTCACTTCTTGTTTCAAACTGTCTGTATAAACATAAACATCGGCCGAGGTATCCGGATTTTTGTCGAGAGAATATTTTTTCTCCATCCAACGTTCTGCGGAGGTGGTAGAATACACGATCGCTTTCTGAGCCGGGGCCGTCGTAACGCTTAAACATGCAATCCCGCAGATTGCAGCTATCCTTTTTACTTTCATACGTTATTATCTATTTTTATTTATGGTCGTCCGAAACTTGCATGTAATAACATCTTCTTGTGGCGTAATTCATTCATTTTTTTCAACACTACACTAAAAGGCCGTTGGTTCATGCTTTGTTTCAGAATCACTTTATTTTATGCTTGTTTTAATTCTTAATATACTATAAGAGAACGGCGGGAAATCATAATCGAATTTCTTTCCGAAACCGTTATAATCCATTTCTTTGGGATATATCTTTTTCGGCTCTTCATAAGAATTTTCTTCCTTGCCGTCGGTTGCCGTAAGCGAAATAATCCTTCCTTCTCCGATTACCTTGCTTACACCTTCCAAACGGATGGAAGCAGGGTAAACCGTATCGGCAGCATTCACTACTTTCATTACCAGTTCTCCGGCTTTCTCGTCGTATCCGGAATGGATGAATTGCAACGGCATGGGCTGCGGCGTATAGGATAAAATCATCTTACCGTCTATATAAAATTCGCTTTTCCCCGGTGATACCGCAATTCTCACTTCGTACCACCGGTCCTTTTCTATCGTTTTCCCCGAATGTTCGACTAAGATTCCTTTTTCCTTTCCATTTTCCAAACGTACCAATTCGGCACGATCGTTACTGCTCCACATACCGATATTGTACCGATATCCGGTTTTTCCGTCTGCCGTCATGCCGACAAAAAATTGAAACCCTTGATCTCCTTCGGTCTTACGGACTTTACACGTCAGCGTATACTCTCCTTCATACGCATCTTTCAATAAAAATTGCTGTCCTTTGGTTACAAAAAGGCTGCCGGAAGCGGCATCCGTTATCCAATCCCCTTCCCGGAGCGTGAAATTACTCAAGTCGGGCACGCTTTCCAAATCATTACAAATTATGTGGATATCCTTAAACTCGACAGATGCCAAGCGGGCTCCGAAACCGAAATAGCCCTTATCAAATGCATCCGGCTCTACCCGATGCATGGTAATATTACTTTTCACGTTATAAGTCGGACGATTTTCGGCTGCCATTTTCTGCACATAGTAGGAACTGCGTCCCACTACCGTATCCGTATCGATCCAAATCAGATTGGTTTCCCAACTGCGGTCCTGCCGATTCTCGAACAACGGCGCATACGAAGCCATGGTTACCAAATCTCCGTTGCGTTCCATGCCGTTGATAAAAGCGGCTTCAGACAAAGCAGCCAACATATTGCCGGCGCCGACATTGCGATTACAAGCATATTCTCCGACATATACCGTATATTTACCGCGTTCCCAAGAATCGAACAAAGTCGTATTTCTGAAAAAGAAATAGGGATCCACATACCAATGCGGATCAATCATATCCGTTTTGGTTATTCGGGGAGGACCTTCCCGTTGCGGCATTTCATTATATATAAGTGTCAATTGTGGATACTTTTCTTTGATCGTCTTGTAGAACAGATCGAAACGATGGTCGTATTCCGGTCCCCAATTCTCATTCCCGATCTCCACATATTGTAAAGGGAAAGGTTCCGGATGTCCGTCTGCCGCCCGACGTGCACCCCATTCTGTTGTCTCATCGCCGAGGGCGTATTCGATGGCATCCAGGCAATCATCGATATAGAAATCAATTTCATGATTCGGACAGGCATCTCCCATTCGGAACTGGCATCCCAAACCCGCATTGCAGACATACATCGCTTTAGCTCCGATGTCTTCACAAAACTGCAACATTTCATAATATCCGAAACCATAAGAGCAACGATAGCCCCATGTACTGTATTCTCCGGGACGAGCGGCCGGATCTCCCAACGTTTTCTTCCATTCAAAACGGTTGTCCAGGGTAATACCCTCTACCACGCAACCTCCCGGCCAGCGGAAGAATGCCGGTTTCAGTCCGACAATCATTTCTGCAACATCCCTGCGCAATCCGTTCGGACGGTTGTTGAAGGTTTTTTCCGGAAAAAGGGAAACATAATCCACCCATACCGTTCCCGGGGCATCAAACTCCAACGCCAGTTTGGCTTTAGTATCTTTTCCTTCGGCTGTCAGCGTCTTCTTTATATCATTCCACTGTCCGTTGTTATCAATATCCATTATTTCGGAAGCAAGCACATTATCGTCTGGCGAAAGTAATTTAACAGTGATCCTACCTTTATAATCGGCCGAAGTACGGATGATTGTGCGTAAGAGGTATTTCTCTCCTTCCTCTATGTTCATTCCCCAATACCCTTCATTCACCAGTCGGACCGGCAGGGAAGTCTCCTTAATTGTGATTTTCAGATTATTCGGCGCAGAAGCGAACTTCGGATTTTCTTTGGTTACTTCCATTCGGGCCGTCAACGAATCCTTTCTTTGTAAATTCCACGCGGGAATTTCCTCGGTGGTCCATCGATAAGAACGGTGACGAATATCTCCGGTTAAATGGTACTTTACCGGTTTGGGAAGCAATTTATTTCCTTCCGCGCGAAAGCCGGCCGGCATCTCTTTTTCCTCAAAGCTTCGGTTTCGGACCAGTTCGGCATATAATCCCCCATCTCCGGCATGATTGATCTCTTCAAAGAACACACCGTACATGGTGGGAGAGATCGGTGCACCCCGTTCACGGAGGTTGATAATAATCTCCTCTTTGGTGATCCGGTCGGTCTCCCTGAAACTGCAGGAAAGAACCGGGAGACTCAATATACACAAAAACATTATTCGTTTAATCTGTTTCATCATTCCGCTATTTTTTTCTGATATCCGGGTTTAAGCCTTACACTTCTTCCCTCAAAATTTATAATAGTTTCTTTATCCGATGAATAATACCATTCCTTCTCTTGCTTATAAATAGAAACGTAGGCTTCATCGAGAGTTTCTATAGAATAATTACCCCTTTTCAAGAAATTTCCTTTACCCAGATAAAGCATTTCGACCTCTCCGTCATTCTCGGTAATTACACTAAAAGTACCACAAAATTCCGTATTGTTATCCAATATCTGTGTTTCGCCGCCTGTAGAACTTAAAATATAGTCACGACGGTTATTCAAAGAAGTAACGACTATTCCTTTGACTTCCTTTCCATTTCCATAGGGTTGAACATCTGCTACCGATTTATGCTCCCCCTTCACCGGTTCAAAAACGGCCATAAATGGATTGTCCCATGCATTATTTCCGTTTTGGCGTATAATTAATGTGGGGGTGACGGAAGGCGGAGTACAGATGCCTCCCGGGGTAAGTGCTCCATTGAGTGTAGTATAGGGAGCGTCTACTTTATAAATCTCTCTTCCTTGTGTACCTACCATCCACATATTCATGGTAATCGTGGGGGAAATCACGGGCATTTCCCATTCTGCCTTGAAATTATGATTAAAATGTATTTTACGAGGGTTCTTAAACCAATCGTATCCTTTGCTGTATATTTGTCCCATACTTTTCGTTTCCGCCAGCGGTAACCTGCTATTATTATAGTCATAGATTGACAAGTCTGTACCCAAATTGTGGAAAATATAATCATTGTCCGTTAGGTTTGAACGAAAAATATCCACATAGTATCCGGTTTGGGATGATGTTCTGATTATAGCCAATGTTCGTCGCTTTTCATCGGCAGAGACATCTGCAAAATTTACGAATGGAGTTAATTCATCTCTATCGGTGAATTCATCGGCAGGGACTGACGGCTCCATGGCATGGATGGTTATTTCTCCTTCGGTATATCCCGGCATAATGGTATTGCTGCCGGTCGCAGTCTGATGATAGGCCATATCGGAACTCCAGTATGATTCATAGGCGGCCGCATCGGGTGCAAGCGCATATCCGAAACCATATAGTTGAATAGCCAATCCGTTAGGATTTAAATGATATCCTTTTTTACCTCCATAGAGCGTTGCCATCAGTTTATTTTCACCGTCGAAATTCTTCATGGCAATAAAACGGTGATGCGACGAATAAGAGGAGCGCTCGTTTTTAACATTTCCTGTATGAGGAATGGAGGGGATGAAAGTGCACAACCCTTTCCAACCGGCATTGGAACGACTGTAGTTGCCTGATTGAATTCCGGCATTTAATGCTGCGGCAACTTGAGAAGCTCGTTCTTCGTCTTTTATTTTGGAATAATAAGTAAGTAAATTCTCGAAAGTAAGAAAATTAGCGGGACCTCCTCTGCTGTCTCCGAAAACAACCATATTGCCTTGTTCGTCCATCCAAGGGAATACCGCCATAGCCGCCTTTTGAAGTATCGGATTCTCGGCCGGAATATCTATACCCGAATTGATTAGCATCACCGAGAAATCAAGCAACATTTGAATTGTACTGAACGAATATCCGGGAGATTCGGGCCATAAACCTGTTATCGGGTCATAAGTCTTAACCATATCCGGTATGGCTTCATGGTATTCTGTCGATTGCGAAGTAAGATAATGTAAGTAGTAATCGCGTCCTTTACCATCAGGATAAAATTCGTTATTCTCTAATGCCAAAATAGGACGCAACATAACATTCCATCCGTTTACATTCCAGTTTCCGGTTCGTCCGCCCCGCACAAAACCAATATCAATAAATCGTTTGAAAACAATTCCCACCATCTCTGTAAGAGATTTGCCTGTTTCTTGTAAATGGGGATGCGGATGTTTATTCAGGTAAGAGTGAAGAAAATCATAGATAATTGCTGCATGCATAGCCAAATCATCGTGAATCTGTTCATAATCGTAATATCCGCAGATTCCTCCGGGTTCGTAACCTCCATATCCTCCCGTAGACTTGTCCGGATCAAGAATGGGGTCCATGTAATAGGTTCCCGGCAACCATGTATAAAAGATATCAGCTGCAAACCGTGCATATTTCTCTTCACCGGATATCCAATAAAGGAATGCGGCTTCTTCGGCCAAGGTCAGAATATCTATATTATTTCCCCGTATCATGTGTCCCGACTCTTTATAGGGAATTAAAACGGGGGGCCGGTCGGGATGTGTTTTGTCGATTCCCCACATATCTCCGGTTTCATTATATGGTATCCGGTCTTCGAGGGGAACATTTACATATTTATTCCAGGTCCGCATGCCGGGCATACGAACTGTCGGTACAGGTGCATTCCCTTCACCTCGGTCCCAATTCTGACCCTTCAGATAGCACCGTGTATATCGCTCGCCTTCTTTCCGGTACATAGAAAGACGAGAAACAATCCACTGCGGATCGTCGATATGTCTGTCAGCATAAACATTGATTTTCTCTTTCAACTTTGCATAAGAATCTTTTGCCCACTTT
>DAIQOU010000768.1:0-1886 GCA_036787725.1 Bacteroidales bacterium | reverse complement strand
TTTTGAGTTTGAAGAGGTTCTTTCCGGCACTTTTATTGCCGTAAATAATGGAGGCGGAAATCGTTCCAACCGGTATATTGTTGCCGGTGATTATGATAACGACGGATGGACCGATTTATATATACAGGGACAAAAGGGTGAAGACAAAAATACTCGGGTTTCTTATCTGTATCGCAATATAAACGGCGAACGGTTTGAATTGATCGATAAACCGGTAAAAAATCAAACGGGAAATCCCAAACCGTTTATTCAACTGGCCGGCGGATCTGCTGCGTGGGGAGATTATGATGGTGACGGCTGGTTGGACCTTATTGCATCGGGAGAAGCTATAGATCCGGATCAATATGATTCGGATTACGGATATCATGGAAGCTATAACGGAGCAGTTTACAGAAACAACGGAAACGGAACTTTTTCCGAACCCATCGAGTTTTTGGGAACGGAAGAAGGAGATGTTTGTTGGTTTGATTATAATAATGACGGAAAATTGGATTTTACAGTGACCGGTGTTTCCTGGAAAGATGATTGGAGATGGTTGGGTGATGTATTTTTGAATGAAGGAACAGGCTTTGTGGGAAAAGAGATCTCTGTTACCGGATTACCGGCCAATAAACAAAGTGTTTCTACAGCGATCGGAGATGTTAATAATGATGGGTTTGAAGATATCCTTTATATGAATGCTTCCGAATCAGATGGTGTTTATTTGAATAATGAGGGGATCACAAGCGGAAATATTATGTTTACTAAATACAATTTTATATATAACGAACCGAATGTCTCGTTGCGAGGAGGAACAGCCAATTTGGTTGATTACAATAATGACGGCAAATTGGATGCATTTTTAATCGGTTACGGTGATTCAGGTGAATCGCATGCCCGTTTAATGAAGAATGATTCTCCAACCGGAAATCAAGCTCCCGGGACTCCGACCAATTTGCAAATAATGAAAGGTTCCAACGGAATTGTAATGTTTTCTTGGGATGCGCCGACAGATGATCATACTCCAAGTGCTGCATTAAAATATAATTTATATATCAAGCAAGGAAATAATGTCAGAATGACGATCCCGGCCGACATAACGACCGGAAGATTAAAAGTCGACGAAATTTCGGGATTGGTAAAACGCCGTACCTTGTATAAAGTTACCGGCTTGGAAGGCGATTTTGAATGGGGCGTGCAGGCGGTGGATAACAGTAAAGTTGCCGGACCGTTTGCTTTTTATGGAAATACCGACATCGAATCGGTACCGGTAAGCCGGCTTGTGAAAATTACGGGTGAAAATCGTTCCATCCGGATTCGATCCGAAAACCGCATAAACGGTACGGTCAATATTTATACCATAACCGGTATGAATCTGTATTCCGAAAAGGGCGAAATAGATCAAGTTGTGAATGTTCCGTCCGGAATTTACATTGTAAAAGTAACGTTGCCGGAAGGCAGCATAGCTCAAAAGGTAATGGTAAAATAAAAATTGCTAAGGGGAGCAATGATTCGTCTTGCCCCCTTTCTTTTTTAATTTAAAATTCGGATTACTCAACAATGTGTTGTAAAAAGGATTGGAAATACAAAAAACGACTGTATCCGATTTGGTTTGCAGGTTTTAAACCGACGCATTGTATAAATTTATTGTGGATACGCGTTAACACAAACTTTTCCGATGTATAAATTTATTCGTCGGAAAGGCTTATCCGTTTCGTCGGAAGCCTGGTCGACATAAGTCGGACGTACTTCCGACGAAACGGAACAAGTAGTCCGACGAATAAATTAATGCAATAAAAGAATTAATAATATGCGGTAGGGGAAATAAATTATCCCATTATCCGAATTAAAAATAATCGAGTTAATCATTTGATTCTTCTATTTCATTCATCTGTGTGTATAATTAT
>DAIQOU010000257.1:0-6607 GCA_036787725.1 Bacteroidales bacterium | reverse complement strand
AAGAGCCGGACATCCGGCGGCATCATATACCTCCAACAAACCCGAAGGGCATTTCCGGTTGAAATCCTTATACGTTAAATTCCTTGAATCCCGATTTCCCCATCCTTTCTCAATATTATAGTGCATCCATGAAATATACTGCGGTTGTTTACAATCTTCAATGAGACGGATAATATATTGAGCGAATATTGCAGGATAAATTCCCTGCTCTATTCCATATTCGACACCCAGGGTTCCATTATTATCCGACATTTCATTACGGACATAATCAGCAGCCAATAGGGCATCTTGCAAATAATACTGCTCTCCGGTTTCTTTGTAAAGCATTACAGCAGCCCCTATACAGGTAGCCTGATTATAAAGATGGGCTTTCCAATGAGGAGCTTGAGAACCGTGTTTGGAATCGGCAACCAACCCGTTGCTAAGATCAAAAAGATTGATTCGAGACCACCTGTATACGTCTTTTGCCTTACTGAGATAATCCGTATTGCGGGTGATATTATACAACGTCATGGCAGCAATGACTGTAGGATAATTGATACACGACATCTTCCCTTTTGCGGGATCTTCGAACATCCAAAACATCCCACCATCCAACGGGTCATAAGAACCTTTGTCTCCCACGATTTCCGATCCGTTCCATACACGATCGAACCCGGATTCGGAAAGAGCCAGATAGGTTTTATTTTTAGTCAGTTCATACCCTCGCGCCAGTGAAATAACCCACCACATAATATCATCATAAATGAACCATTCCTTTTTATTGTGCCAGTCAAAATCGGCATATTGCCTTTTCATTCCCGTAAAAAAATCTTCCAAGGCAATGAGGTATTTAGAGTCTCCCGTCCTTTTATATGCGTTGCTTAACATATCCCAATACATTGCTTGGGTCCAGATCGCCGCACGTTTCTCACGTGCGGTCGACTCATAATATACTCCAAATGATTTGTCATAGAATGCATTATTGAAAGCATCTATTGCAACTGTTGCCGAATCTTTGTTTTCAGGCGAAGAAGGTCCCAATGTATCACCTTCGGGGTCCCCACTCGAACAGCTTATAAAAGCTACCAATAAAAGGAAAAATATCTCTTTCATCACGATTTATCTTAATTTCCCCAACCCGGATTTTGTACAAGATTCTTGTTGATCTTGATATCTTTATTCGGTAACGGGAAAAAATAATTTTTCTTATCAAACACGCGTTCTTCGACCATCGTTCTCACGAAGAACTCGTCTCCGTCTTTATTGATATTCATGCCGTGGATCGGTCTGTTCTCAAACTGCTCGGCAATACACCAACGACGTATATCAAAGTAACGATAACACTCAAAAGCAAGTTCCACACGGCGTTCATCCCGGATGGCTTGACGCATTTCTTCCTGGCTCTTAGGTTCCGGAAGCGGTTGGAATCCGCCAACAGCACCGGCTCCATATCCCGGAATTCCGGCACGTTCGCGAATCAGGTTGACGTACTTCAGAATTTCCTGTTTATTCGCATTGAAATCAGCCTCGTTTAACGCCTCCGCATAGTCTAAATAGATTTGTGCCAAACGTAGCAGGATACAAATTCTGTCATTTTCTCCCCACGCTCCCGTAGGTGCCGATTTGCGCACAATATAACCTGTTTTCGAATAGTCATTCGAAGCGCCTTTTCCTCTTCCTGAATTTCCGCTGAACTGCATACCGGTCCGTACAGATCCTTCGTTGGTATTGAGCCAAATTTGACCATCAAATGTAATATCGGCATAAAAGCGGGGCTCTCTGTTTCTCCACGCAGCCGGAGTTCCGTCAGGAGCTAACACACGACCGGTAACCGGATCTAAATAATCACCGGAAACAGCATTATAATCCTCGGCATAACCGGATTCTTTATTGATGATCGGAGTCTTTTTGTCCGATTCATACCCTGAAATAGGTTTTTTGCCGTTTGCCATAAAATAAGAATCCACAATTTCTTGAGTAGCCGCCATTCCGCTGGATGCTTTATAGTTTCCGGAAACTCCGTCTCCATTCTGATTCCTTGCATCGAAATGCTTCGGGGTCCTTTCATATTGCATTCCGCCGCTGCCGCATCTTTCTATAAACAGAACCATTTCGGAAGCAGACGAACTTCCGTCAAAATTGGTCATTTCACTCTTAAATCCCCGAATTGCTTCTCGATAAGAAAGATAAGGATCCAATTTGCCATTGGTATATTTTCGGGTCAATTCATATCCATTTCCCACATACTTATCAATAAACTCCTTAGCCTCTTTAGCTGCATCACTCCAAAGTTGTTTTTTCTTAGCTGCATCATAACTTGGGAACAGCTTTTTACCATCCGGATTTTGAAGAGAAGCATAAAAACTGTTTTCTCCCGTAAACAACGGACTGGCCGCCAGCATACGGGTTTGAAGTTTATAAGCGCGGGCCATAGCCTGATCTATATGCCCCAACCCTTTTTCTTTCGATTGTACCTGAGCTGAAGTTTTAATATTTTCAATCAATCCGGACTTCATTGCTTCATCCAATTCCGTAAGGATATAATCGACCACTTCTTCCACCGAATTTCTGGGTATTTGCAAAGCATCAATAGCGGCATTCTCACTAATAGTTTCATCAATAATAGGTACAGGACCATATAACCTGAATAAATAAAAATAATAGATAGCACGTAAAGCTCTGGCTTCGGCAATCCATTGATCATAATCTCCGGGAGATAATGTTTTGCATAAGTGCAAATTATCCATAAAAACTGTCGCTGTGCGTATACCTTTATAATATTTTTCCCAGTAATCTCGAATAAAATAAGTTTCGGGAGTAAATGATCCGTTGTTTATATTTTGATAACCGGATCCGCTCAATTCAAAAACAAATTCGGCCTCATCACATCCGCCTACCCAAGCTCCCGAAGTTCCTTGAGAGTTATCTCCCCGGCAAACCTCTCTTTGAGAAAACTCATTAGGTAAATATGTGTATACCGAAGCCAAGTATCTCATCGAAGATTCTCGACTTTCAAATGCTTTTTCTAATGTAAGAATATCCGTAGGTACCTGATCCAGATAATCGCTACATGAAATAGTTCCAAGCAATATCACCAGAATTGCAAAGATATTTTTAGTTATTCGTTTCATAATTATTATTTTAAAAGCTGAAATTTATACCAATTGAATAAGATGTTGTATTCGGATAACTTGTTCCGTTACCGGTATTCAGTTCCGGATCCCACAATTTCCATTTGGAAATAGTAAAGAGGTTCAGTCCCATCATGTAAACACTTGCATTTCTAAGGTTCACTTTTCTTACCCATGTTTCAGGTAATCTGTAAGAAACTTGTAATGTTTTCAAACGTAAGAAGCTCATATCTTTCAGCCACCAAGTACTTTTTTGCATATTGTTGAGATTTCCCGAAGCATCACTTCCGAATGCCAGTCTGGGATAGAATACATCTTGTTTAGGATTTTCTTCTGTCCATCTGTCATCAATATTATCATACACATTGGCTATTCCGGAATTGTTGAAAGCATATACAAAGCCATCAACAAACCGATTGGCTTTTGCAGTCCCCTGAAATAACATTCCAACTGAAATTGCTTTATAATCGACATTAAATCCGAACCCGTAATTAATGATGGGCACGTCTCCATTTCCTAACCAAGATATATCATCATCATCAATTTCGCCATCACCGTTTTTATCTTCATACATGATATCACCGGCCCGAACTTGGTTCAATCCTACTTTATATGGAGTAGGAAAAGGCTGTGCGGTTTGACTGCGTTCCGCATCGGGTAATGCATACCATGCATTGATCACATCAATGTCATTTTGCGTATACAATCGTTTAGCCGTGAAACCCTCTACTGAAACAAGGCTGTATCCTGTACGATTTCTCCACGAGTATTGGTTTTCGGGAATATCATTATCTACCCACACCGGATCAGCATAGGTAAAGTTTCCTCTTACACTGATAGTCAGCTCTTCATTAATTCTTTTTCTGTACTCTAATGTTGCATCAAAACCTTTGGATTTTGTTTTACCCACGTTCCCGAAAGGAACTTCCTGAAATCCGGCGAATCCCGGGAGAGAATTTTCGCGTTTAAGCAATATTTTTTCTCGATTTTCCTTAAAAAAGTCGGCAGTCAAGTTCAAGTCTCCATCAAACATCTGTAAATCCAATCCCAAATCTTGTTTGTGCGCCACTTCCCATCCCAGTGAGGTAGCCGGGTTCTTCACTCTGATTCCGTCCACTCCGATATTACTTCCCCAAGTAAATCCGTAATCACCTTTCCATTCATACTGTTCCAAATACATAAAACGACGATCCGAAACAGTACTGTTACCCACCTTACCATTGGTATAACGAATTTTAAAGAACGGAATGACTTTGTTGAGAGGTTCCCAAAATTTTTCGTTCGAAGCCACCCAACCTATACCTACAGCAGGGAAAGTTCCGAATCTTTTATTGTCGGGAAAGTTTTCTCCTCCGTTGTAACCGACATTGAATTCTCCGAAATAACGATCTTTCCAAGAGTAAGTAGCTCTACCTGCCATCCCTTGTAAACGATAAGGAATCGAATTGATAATATTGTCCGCATTATTCACAACCCTGTTTTGTTGAGTATAAATCCCCATTGCTCCGATACGATGGTCTCCGAAAGCTCTGTCATATACCAAAGAAACTTCAAAATTGTCTTTTCTTTCTCCCGTTAATTTATTATCATTATTTAATTCCAATGTTTCCGAACCTTGATCCCAAGTGGTAGTCAAAATGGGTCTTCCTTGTTCATCATACGGATTATTTCTGTCTGCGAAATAATATGTATTTTCCCTGTTGTTCCCCCCTTTTCTGTATTGCATTTCACGACCGTTTGTAATATCATAAGCAAACATGGCCGTAAGTTTAAGTCCTTTGGTTACCATATCCAACTCCTGCGTCAATCGAAAATTGGATAAAACCTTATTATTCATCGTTTTGCGATAACCTCTTTTGGTTGCATCCGCATAAGGATTACGATCTCCTCCATGAGCATGCAATCCGGGCACATACTCTTTTCCGTCAATAACAAACATTTTAGGATAAAGAACCGGATTTACTTCCATTGTAGAAGAAAAGATGGTCCCGCTGCTTTCTCCCGGATAATTTCCATCTCCAAGATAGCCTTGGGCGCCTATATCTACAAAAGTAGTCTCTGTAATTTTCAAGTTCACGTTAGTAGTAAAGTTATATCTTCTGTACCGGGTTTCCGAATCGTAATTCTCATATGAATTTGTTTTGATCATTCCGGTTTCGTCATAATAACTGATGGATGCATAAAACTGTGCCATGGGACTACCTCCCCGTATATTGGCATTCACACGGCGTGAATGAGCCCAATCTTTAAAGACCTCCTTACGCCAGTCTACATTCGGGTAAAGCAACCTGTCAGTTCCGAGCCTTGTATTCTCAATATATTCATCCGAATAAGGAAGAACACGTCCCGAATTTCGGGAAGCTTCATTGGCAGCTTGCATAAAAGTGATTCCGTCGGCCATTTTAGGCGATTTGGTGAATTGGTTGAAACCTTCATAATAATCGACACTGACGGTAGGCTTTCCTATAATACCGGGCTTGGTTTTAACAATAATTACACCATTGGCTCCTCTCACTCCGTAGACAGCAGTAGCAGAAGCATCCTTCAATACCGTTACCGATTCAATATCTTCCGGGTCCAAATCATTAAATGAACGTTCTATTCCGTCGACCAATATCAAGGGATTGGCATTGTTAGTCGTTGTCAAGCCGCGTATCCAAATATCGGCACCGTCTTTGCCCGGCTCACCGGTTCTCTGTACGGCAACAACCCCGGCAAGTCTACCGGCCAATACCGTTGATAAACTGGCTGTAGGGGCTTTAATATCTGAAGCTTTCAAGGTAGATTGAGATCCGATGGAACTGATCTTACGTTGTTCACCATATCCGACAACAACCACTTCGTCCAGTTCACTTACGGATTCCTGCATTACTACATCATATACCGATGAATTACCGATATTGATAATTACTTCTTCATATCCCAGGTAAGTAAAGGACAACCGTGCATTTCGTGCACCCACAGACAGTTCATAAATACCATCCAGGTTGGTAATGGTACCATTGCCGGTATTGTCCACTTCAGACACCGTTACTCCGATCATGGGCTCTCCGGTCGGGTCGATTACACGACCGGTCACTCTCTTTTTAGAGTCTTGACTGATGCCTTCAACTTTTGTGTTTTTTTGATCCTCTACATGTGTTGCCGATAAATCCAACGTTCCAACGGAAAGCGGTAAGATCAACAACAACATACAGACCGTCCTCTTTTTGAAAAGTCCAATAGCTTGTTTCATAATAAATTAAAATTAAAATTAGTATAGCTTATTTCTTTTTCTAATAGAAAAATGCATTTAACTTCATACTATTTAAAAATTGGTTAATTAATAAATCTGTTTCAGGTCTTTCTCCTGCCGGATTTACCGGAAATCTAAGTATTGCATAATGATGTAATATTTAGATTAATATAATTCTTTCATTTTTTCCATAAACATCCGATTTCAGGATCATAAAAAAATCCTTTATTAAAGCAAATTGCTTTAATAAAGGATTGTA
>DAIQOU010000767.1:0-1890 GCA_036787725.1 Bacteroidales bacterium | reverse complement strand
TATCTTGATTTATTCTTTTCTTTTTTCATCATATATAAATTTAAATGCATTTTCAACACTCGGATCCATCTTGTCGTGTGTCATAAAGATATCCGGCTCTATCCCGATCCCGTGATGCTGACTTCCATCCCGAAAAGTAAATTTACATACAGTCATCATAAACGAACCGAAGGGCATAGGTATATAAACTGCATCACCGTTACATCCGGCTGTATAATCTCCGGCAATGGTTCCGATTTTGTAATGTTTTATCATTTCCAACAATGTTTCCGAAAAACTAACCGATGATTCAGCCGCCAAGAAATAAAGTCGAGCATTCAATTTGAAATTCTCCGGGGTGTGATATTCATATTTTTTACTGAATTCTTTACTGTGAGGTGCCGATGCAGGTGCAATAAACCACTTTTCGGCATTTTTATAGCCGTCTTTCATTCGATCCGGGAAATAAACAGCAGGCTCTTTTAACGAACCGAGCGAAATATCCGAATCAATACAATGAGCCAAGATGGTCATGGTATATTCTTGCGGATAACCGCGTATGTCCATTATCAGCACAGCAGATTTTTCCAACAAATCCCGATTTTCAAGAAATTGCTTATACGAACCGGACGAACTGCAACTATTGATATAAGTTACACTATCATTTATTTGTTTTATAAAAACCGTGTCGGGAAGATTATTATTTTGAAAAGATTCACTGTTCATTGAAAAACTTATTTGCCTTTGACCCGGTAATTTTAATGTTACTACCGAATCTTTAAGGAAAGAAGAAAAACAATCGCTTGAATTATTCAATTTGTAAATTCCCGACTTATAAGTCGAATACGATTGTTGACTCATTTTTTTTTTCATTACTTCGGCAACACTCATTCCGTTAATCTCCTCTACCGGAAACAAAGAATCATTCTCAACATAAAACAACTCATAAGCATTTCCGGAGAAAGCGAAGTGAAATGGGCGATCGGGGTAATATTTCCGCAGATAACCACCTAAAACTCCGACATCTATCGTTGAAAATACAGTTATATGAAAATCTTTTACATGATGCATCAACTCATTTATCACATAATAAAAATCATATTGATTCGTACATACAGCCACCTTATGATAATATTCATTACACAAGGAATCCCAATTACCGGCCAAACCGGCTTCTTCATAATAAGGATAAAAATGTTGTATAATATTCCTTCGGAGAATTATGTCAGCCATTCGAGCCTTGTACTGTTTCAAGAATGAAACAGTTTTATCCGATCTTCTCCCGAAAAAAGCTTTCAACGTATTTTGTTCAAACATTCCCACCCGAATCTTCTTCATCTTTTTATTCAGTTGGTTAAGTTCACGTTTATTTTCCGGCAACTTTATAACTGCAATCGGAAAATGCACATAAAGATCAGGGGAAATCGGGAAGCTATACATCGAATCGGGTATAGGATAAACATCTTTCCACTGCTTTACATACTCAATATTTCCGGATTCGAATACATTCCTCCCTTCATGTTTTTGGACATAAAAAGGATAGACAACGAAAGCGTTGGAATTTCTCCCTATTTTCCCGGATGAAGAGAAATATATATCGGGACATAACGGAGAAAACAGTTCATACAATTTTTGTTGCAGTTCTTCCGTCGATTTTGCATCCTCCACTACACCGACAGAATAAATGAGGAATTTATACCAGTCAAATTTTTTCAAATTATCATTCGGATAAAAATATCGAATGTAACCATATGTTTTTGAAAGAGCTTCAATATTATTTATTGTATTTTCACTCAAATCCTTAACCTCCCATCCAATATTTTTTTCTTGACATGAAATCCGAAAGGAGATAAACAATAAAGACACCAATAAAAAAGTTTTTATTCTTAAATAATCATTCATTTATTTACA